>NZ_VPDL01000021.1:0-58871 GCF_013417705.1 Acinetobacter sp. YH12235
TCCAGTCAGTGCTTGTCCTGACTGGAGTTGTTTTAAGGCTGTTTCAAAATCAAATGTAGTTGCCATAATGCATCATTCCTGTTTTTAACAGTTTAAGGAAATGACACAGTTTTTTGAACACTACCAAGTGCTGGCAAATACTTACTACACCCGGGATCGAAGATATTGCTGTCATGTTAGAGGCTGCATACGAAAAGCCTTATTCAGTTAATGGGGTAGGGTGAGTAGTGAGGCTGAGGATTTTTGTGTGATATGAGATTGTTAATCTTCAGTTATCGTAAAGTGATGTCTCATTAAGTCAGTATTATTTGCATCATTTATTATAGAAATTAATACATCATATATAGCAGTTAGCTCATCTAGACTATGGAAAGCGCTCTTTCTGTTTATACGCTTACACATATCAAAAATATCTTCTTGGACTTCTTCAGCATGGTTAACTTTTTCTTTAGTGAGTGTAATTAACTTTCGAATATCACCTTCTATTACTTCGCTATTCTGATCGAGTGATTTGATAGACCCTTCCGACAATTTCAATATTTTTTTAAAATTATTTATTTTTAATGCGTTTTTATCTAAAGCTATGAGTGACATATTAAGGGATTGTATCTTTAATTCAAATTTTCTTTGTTCATCTGCACGATCTTCATGTTTTTTTGCAATTTTTATCTGTTCAATTATTTGTCTATAACCAAAAATTGCAAGACTTAGCGCTAATATGCCTATCAGAATCTGAATCTGTCCTGAATTGCTCTCAGCCCATGTCGAAAAACTAACTAAATAATTCAGCATAAAATAAGTCCTTATTGTAAATTAATCAGCATTCTACCCAAATTTAATTAGAAGATTCTTATTAATTAAACCAACATACTGGCATTATCTAAAGCCTATTAAACCAATAGAACCATTTTTTTATTTGAATTACGGTCGATACATTTCCAGTGTTTGTAAAGGTAATTAAAAAAATGCACATAATTTAAACTGAACAAAGAGTAGAAAGGTGACTATTATTTAGGTTGTCTTAAGTCTTTAGGATTAACTATCAATTTATCAGGTGCAGATCATAGATTTCGATAGGGAATAGCAGATCTGTTTCAATTCGCTTTTTAACCCATACTTATGGAAATTACGGCCATTGATAATTTATTTTCATGATACCCAACATGTAGATAAAAATTGATGGCAAAAAACCGAATTAAGCACACATTAAGTTTATAGGTGAATTTGTCTGATTTTTAATTTAAGTAATTGAATCATAATGATTAAATTATAATTTTTGGTAAAATTAAGCAAAATCTGCAAATTAACCTTCTAATGCACAAATCGCATGGTTTGGCAATGTGCCGATTCGAAAAAAGGTTCATTTTCACGTAGAATACTGCTGTCGGTGAATCACGCTGACAATTTTTACGAATTTTTCAGGCAAAGTTGAATATGTATTGATATTCCTTTGACTGAGGTGCAACCAGCACCACTACTTTCAAAGTTTATTTAAGTAACCGGTTCGCTGAAATTAGGCCAAAAGCCTGATGATCAGAAACTCAATCCAAAGCAAGGGGCTATATATGGCTGGTGGAAAGTCAACAATCATTTACACACTGACCGACGAGGCGCCATTATTGGCGACTTACTCTCTACTGCCGATCATTGAGACCTTTACTAAGCCGGCGGGCGTTGAGATTGTTAAGACAGACATCTCTGTAGCCGCACGCGTACTTGCAGAATTCGCAGACTATCTAAGCGATGAGCAGAAAGTTTCAGATAACCTGGCAGAATTAGGTCGTCTTACTCAGGACCCAGATACTAATATCATTAAACTCCCTAATATTAGTGCGTCTGTTGCTCAGTTGACGTCATGCATTAAAGAACTTCAGTCTAAGGGCTATGCACTGCCTGATTATCCGGAAAACCCGACTACTGAAGAAGAAAAAGCAATTAAAGCGCGTTATAGCAAGTGCCTAGGTTCAGCAGTGAACCCAGTACTTCGTGAAGGTAACTCTGACCGTCGTGCGCCGACAGCAGTGAAAAACTACGCGAAAAAACACCCACATTCTATGGGTGAATGGAAACCTTGGTCACAAACTCACGTTTCTCACATGCAAGAAGGCGACTTCTACCATGGCGAAAAGTCTATGACTTTAGACCGTGCACGTAATGTGAAAATGGAACTGATCACCAAGTCTGGTGAAACTATCGTTCTTAAGCCAAAAGTTGCGCTTCAAGACGGCGAAATCATCGACTCAATGTTCATGAGCAAAAAAGCCCTTTGCGACTTCTATGAAAAAGAATTAGAAGATTGTAAAGAAGCTGGCATCCTGTTCTCTTTACACGTTAAAGCGACCATGATGAAAGTATCACACCCGATCGTATTCGGTCACTGTGTGCGTATTTACTACAAAGATGCGTTTGAGAAACACGGTAAATTATTCGACGAGCTCGGCATTAACGTAAACAACGGTATGGCTGGTCTTTACGAAAAAATCGAATCTTTACCGACTTCTTTACGTGAAGAAATCATTGAAGATCTTCATGCATGTCAAGAACACCGTCCAGCACTTGCGATGGTTGATTCTGCAAAAGGTATTACCAACTTCCATTCTCCAAACGACGTGATTGTAGATGCTTCTATGCCTGCAATGATCCGTACTGGCGGTAAAATGTGGGGTGCTGACGGTAAACCTTACGACTGTAAAGCAGTTATGCCTGAATCTACATTCGCACGTATTTATCAGGAAATGATCAACTTCTGTAAATGGAATGGTAACTTCGACCCACGTACTATGGGTACAGTTCCTAACGTTGGTCTGATGGCTCAAAAAGCTGAAGAATACGGTTCTCACGACAAGACTTTCGAAATTCCAGAAGCGGGTGTTGCGAACATCACTGACCTTGAAACTGGTGAAGTGTTGATGTCTCAAAACGTGGAAGAAGGTGATATCTGGCGTATGTGCCAGGTGAAAGACGCACCGATCCGCGACTGGGTGAAACTGGCTGTAACTCGTGCACGTAACTCTGGCATGCCAGCAATCTTCTGGCTTGACCCGTACCGTCCACACGAAAACGAACTGATCAAAAAAGTTCAAACATACCTGAAAGACCACGATACAGAAGGTTTAGACATCCAAATCATGTCTCAAGTACGTGCGATGCGTTATACACTTGAACGTGTTGCTCGCGGTCTGGATACGATTTCTGTGACTGGTAACATCCTGCGTGACTACCTGACTGACCTGTTCCCAATCATGGAGCTTGGTACTTCTGCGAAAATGCTGTCTATCGTGCCTCTAATGGCAGGTGGCGGTATGTACGAAACTGGTGCTGGTGGTTCTGCGCCTAAACACGTACAACAATTGGTAGAAGAAAACCACTTACGTTGGGATTCTCTAGGTGAGTTCTTGGCATTGGCTGTTTCTCTGGAAGAAATGGGCATTAAAGAAAACAATGCACGTGCGAAACTGCTCGCGAAAACACTGGATGCTGCGACTGGTAAATTGCTTGACAATGACAAGTCTCCATCACGTCGTACTGGCGAGCTAGACAACCGTGGCAGCCACTTCTACCTGGCTAAATTCTGGGCTGAAGAACTTGTAGCGCAAGACGAAGATGCAGAATTGAAAGCGAAATTTGCACCGATCGCTCAGTCTCTTGCTGAAAATGAAGAGAAGATCGTAAGTGAATTGAATGCAGTTCAAGGCCAATCTGTAGATATCGGTGGTTACTATGCGGTTGATCCTGCGAAAGTAAATGCTGTAATGCGTCCAAGTGCTACATTGAACCAAATCATTGAGTCACTAAACGCTTAATCAGGCTGTACTAGCTTTAAAGCTCGTAAAGTGAATAAAACCGGTGCTTAGGCGCCGGTTTTTTATTGTTTTTAGATATACATTTAAATAATAAATGAAGGAAATAGGATACGAGTTAAGTTTCTGATCTATCATCATTTGATTAAATGATCGAGATGATTAAAAAATAATTCTGAACTTGTTATATTGATTTAAAGTATAAGCGCTATATTAAAAAAAGGTTTTATTGAACTGGGTAGGGTAGAGCCATGAGTAATCAGATATTCATACAGCAGACTTTCGATGGTCCGGTGGATATTGTTGGCGATATTCATGGTGAGATCGACGCGCTACAACAATTATTAAAAGTATTGGGCTACGATCTGCAAGGTCGTCATTCTGAACAGCGTAAACTGATTTTTGTCGGGGATCTGTGTGATCGTGGACCAGACAGTATCGCTGTCATCAGACAGATTAAAACCTTAATAGAAAATGGCAATGCGCAATGCATTCTGGGTAATCATGAAATCAACTTGTTAACCGATACGCTACGGGAAGGCAATGGCTGGTTTTTTGGTTCACCGCATCAGGATGATCTCAAAACTTTTGATTCAGTTCAGGCTTCAATTCAGGATCGTGCATGGATTCTAGAATTTCTAAACAGCCTGCCTTTGGCTCTAGATGCACCCCATTTAAGAATTGTGCATGCTTGCTGGGATACGCAGGCAATTCAACAATTGAAATCTGTTCCTTTTAATTCAATCAGACAGGCTTATGATTATTTTGTCCTGAAAAATGAGCTTGAGTTGCAGACGTTAGGCTTTGATGAATATATCCAGAGTGAACAGCAGCAATACCAAGGACAATTCAAGGATCCAGCAGCTAGCATTCCCTTATTAAAATATATCGCTGAGAAAGAGTTACGCGACCAGATGCAAAATCCGATTCGTACCTTAAGCTCAGGCGCAGAGAAAATTGCGCAACGTCCAGTCTATGCAGGGGGACGCTGGCGCATGATTGATCGTTTGCCATGGTGGGAGTGTTATACAGATACGATACCTGTCGTGATTGGCCATTATTGGCGAAACTTTAAAACCACCGAAGAAAAATCCGGTCTGTTTAAGCATATTGATGCCCTGCAATGGTTTGGACAGCAGCAGAATGTATTCTGTGTCGACTATTCAGTGGGCAGGCGTTATCGTGACCGACAGCAACAGGCTGAGTTTGCCCATCATCTCGGGGCTTTAAGACTGCCTGAAAATCTGGTGATTTTTGAAGATGGCCAGCAGTATTTCACTCAAAAAATGACGTAAAAAAAGCAGCCACGAAGACTGCTTTTTTATTGAAATTAGCGGATTATTCCACTTCTACAATTTCAAAATCGTGAGTAATTTCGACCCCACCGTCAGATAGCATTTTACTGGCAGAACAGTATTTCTCAGCAGAAAGTTCTACGGCTTTAGCGACCTGTTTCTCTTTGATGCCTTTACCGCTGACCACAAAGTGTAGATGGATTTTGGTAAATACCGCAGGAATTGTATCGGCACGTTCTGCTTTTAATTCACAGCGAACATCAGTAATCTCCTGACGTGCTTTCTTTAAAATTGTCACAATGTCAAAAGAAGCACAACCACCCAGACCGGTCAAAATCAGTTCCATTGGGCGAGGACCACGGTTTTCACCGCCATATTCAGGTGAACCATCCATGATGATACTGTGACCACTTTGAGTTTTTGCTTCAAAAGCAACATTCTCTAGCCAATGAACACTCGTTTGCATTGCAACTACCTAAAAAAAGCTATAAATTTACGAAGTAACTGTACACTAACATAAATTGGGTTGATAAGGAATTTCAATCCCACTGTGTGACAAGTTCACATTAGGTCTTGTGCGATCTATAAATTATCCATATTCGGAACTGTAAGCATGACTTCAAACTTTTCACAATTAAGCACAGACGCACTTTCGCCGGGGCAACTACCTGAATCAGTGAAAGCGTTATTAAAACGTGCATATATCAATCGCTATCCAAAACGTACCACGATCGTGGATGCAGGATCAGAATCTAAATCGCTGTATTTAATTCTGAAGGGGTCTGTATCTATCATTCTTCGTGAAGATGATGAACGTGAGATTGTGGTAGCTTATTTAAATGCGGGAGACTTCTTTGGGGAAATGGGTCTTTTCGAAGCAAATCCACAGCGTACTGCAGAAGTGCGTACTCGTGATGTCTGTGAAATTGCTGAAATTACCTATGAAAACTTTCATGAAATTAGCAAACAATATCCAGATCTAAGCTATGCAGTTTTTGCTCAGCTGGTTCGCCGTCTGAAAAATACCACACGTAAAGTGACTGACCTGGCATTTATCGATGTGTCTGGTCGTATTGCACGTTGTCTGATTGACCTGTCATCTCAGCCAGAAGCGATGATCTTGCCAAATGGTCGTCAGATCCGTATTACCCGTCAGGAAATTGGCCGTATTGTTGGGTGTTCACGTGAAATGGTCGGTCGTGTTCTAAAAACTCTAGAAGAACAGGGCATGATTGAAACCGATGGTAAGGCGATTCTGATTTTTGATGCATCGCTGGAAGAACCTGAAGCAGTGGGTGCTGGCGAGTTCGAAGACGAATAAGCCAAAAGCACGATAAAAAGCAAATCTTCGGGTTTGCTTTTTTTATTCCTGTTTAAAAATTTCAGCCTGATTCAGAACATAACAAATTGGCACAAGCTTGTTAGAAAAGATGATTTAAGTCCGTCTTATAATTCCGATAGGCTATAGCACACTTGCTCTTGATAAATAACAGATAAACTTAAAGGATATTTTTATGCAATTCAGACCATTGGCGGATACTGGGATTTTATTGCCAGAAATCTGTTTGGGCACCATGACTTTTGGTGAGCAAAATACTCAGGAAGAGGCTTTTCAGCAATTAGACTATGCCTTGGATCAAGGTTTATATTTCTGGGATACCGCAGAAATGTATCCGGTGCCACCCAAGCCTGAAACGCAAGGGGCAACTGAACGCATCATTGGTAACTGGATTGCTTCACGGGGTGGTCGTGACAAACTGTTTTTAGCTTCGAAAATTGCGGGTCCGTCACAAGGTGGGAGCCATATCCGTGATGGTCAGACCCGGTTTGTGGCAGATGAGATTGCATCAGCAATTGATAATTCATTGTCGCGTTTGCAAACTGATTATATCGACCTGTACCAATTGCACTGGCCTCAGCGCGCAACCAATTTCTTTGGCAAGCTGGGTTATGGCAATGCAGAAGCTGCAGATGATCGTGCCGTAACGAATCTGGAAGAAACCCTGACTGCTTTGCATGACGAAATTAAGAAAGGTCGTATCCGTTATATTGGCCTGTCCAATGAAACACCTTGGGGCACCATGAAGTTCCTGCATCTGGCAGAGAAATTGGGACTTTCTAAATTTGTTAGCGTGCAAAATCCGTATAGCTTGCTGAATCGGACTTATGAAATTGGTATGTCGGAAATTGCCAAATACGAAGGTGTAGGTTTGCTGGCTTATTCTCCACTGGCATTCGGTTATCTGACTGGTAAATTCCGCAATGGTGCACGTCCAGCCAATGCACGTGTGACTTTATTTTCACGTTTTAGCCGTTATAGCAATCCGGAAAGCGAGTGGGCCGTCGAGCAGTATGCACAACTGGCTGAGCAGCATGGCCTGACCTTAACCCAGTTGTCACTGGCTTTCATTAAACAGCAGTTCTTCGTGACCAGTACTATTATTGGTGCGACCAACTTGGATCAGCTCAAAGAAAACATTCAGGCGTTTGACGTGAATCTGTCTGAAGAAGTCTTGCAGGGCATTGAAGCCATTCACCGTCAGCAGCCCAATCCGGCACCATAATCACGATATTACCATTCTAAAACACCCTCTAAGCGAGGGTGCTTTTAATTTGATGAGTAAATTTGATGATAAACAACATAGCAAGAAAAGGATAAAGGCAGCATAATCAAAACAAGATTCATCAATAGGATTTAATAAAAATGAATAATGAAACGGATATTTCTAAATCCCAAGTACTAGCTATAGCAATATTCAATCTCGCTGAACAGTTGCAATTGCAAGAATCTGAGCTTGCATTAGTTCTGGATCTATCTAAAGCAGAATTATCGTCAATCATAAATCAAAAAGAATTAGAACCAGATACTACCGCAGGTAAAAGAGCAATAACTTTAATCAATATCTATCAGGCATTATTTAGCCTGAATGGTGGGGATTTGAGCTGGATGCGCCAGTTTATCAATTCACCTAACAAGCTTTTGGATCAGCAAATACCAAGATCCTTGATGCAAACAGAATATGGTTTGAGTGCAGTATTGCGATTACTAGGACGCTTGCAACCGCACTAAAGGTCTTTCTCTATTTTCTACCCATCCGAAAAATAGCAGAGTCAATTAAATCAAATATTCATTATTGATCTTCACCTTAAAAATTCTACTTTCGCTCACTTGAAATATTTTCATTGAATACCAATATTAATACTGATAACTCTGTCTTTTATTTAATTAAATTTTTGAAAAATATATAAAAAATTATTTGAAATTTTATTTCCAGCACCCATATATCCATCAAGTAGAAAATTTGTTGTGAGGAATAACAAGAATGCGTTTTGAGAAATTTACCAATCGCTTACAGCAAACCCTTTCCGATGCGCAATCTCTGGCAATGAGCAAGGATCATGCTGCCATTGAAGGGATTCACATCTTGTCCACCTTGATGGAAGAAGCATCGAATGTGAGCTTGCTGCAACAGGCAGGAGCGAACCTGCGTGACCTGCAAAGCAAAGTACAAACTGCGCTGAACAATGTAGCTACGCTCGGTAATCCCTCTGCCGATATCAATATCAGTCAGGAAGCAGCCAAAGCCCTGCATCTAGCGGACAGTTATGCACAAAAAGCAGGAGATGAGTTCCTGTCCACTGACTGGGTATTACTGGCACTTGCAGAAACGGGTGCCACCAAAACCTTATTAAATAGTGTTGGCGTAAAAACTGAAACTTTACGACAGGTCATTAATCAAATTCGAGGCGATGAAAAAGTCATGAGCAATAATCATGAAGATCAACGGGACTCACTGAATAAATATACGATTGATTTAACTGAACGTGCCATGGCTGGCAAACTTGACCCGGTGATTGGTCGTGATGATGAAATCCGTCGTACGATCCAGGTGCTGTCACGCCGTACCAAAAACAACCCGGTACTGATCGGTGAGCCAGGTGTCGGTAAAACTGCGATTGTCGAAGGTCTGGCACAACGTATTGTTAACGGTGAAGTTCCTGAAGGCTTGAAAGGCAAACGTGTATTATCACTGGACTTAGGTTCATTGCTGGCAGGTGCCAAATATCGTGGTGAGTTCGAAGAACGTCTGAAAGCCGTTCTGAAAGATCTGGCTAAACATGAAGGCGAAATCATCCTGTTCATTGACGAGCTGCATACATTGGTCGGTGCCGGTAAAGGCGATGGCGCCATGGATGCGGGTAACATGCTGAAACCTGCATTAGCGCGCGGTGAACTACGCTGTGTCGGTGCAACGACTCTGGATGAATATCGTCAGTACATTGAAAAAGATGCAGCTTTAGAGCGTCGTTTCCAGAAAGTGCTGGTGGATGAACCAAGCGTGGAAGATACCATTGCGATTCTGCGTGGTCTGAAAGATCGTTATGCAACTCACCATGGTGTGCAGATTCTGGATTCTGCAATCATTGCTGCGGCGAAAATGTCGCATCGTTACATCACAGATCGTCAATTGCCGGATAAAGCCATTGACCTGATTGATGAAGCAGCATCTCGTATCAAAATGGAGCTGGATTCTAAACCTGAAGCACTGGATAAACTCGAACGTCGTCTGATTCAGCTGAAGATGCAGCTTGAAGCGGTGAAAAAAGATGCAGACTCTGGTGCACAAAGCGAAGTGAAACATCTGGAAGAGCAGATTGCCACTGTAGAGAAAGAGTACAGCGAGCTGGAAGAAATCTGGCGTGCCGATAAAGCGCTGGTAGCAGGCAACAAAGATATTCAGGTGAAACTGGATCAGGCTCGCATTGCGCTGGAAAAAGCCCAGCGTGAAGGTGATCTGGCTGAAGCAGCACGTTATCAATACGGTGTGATTCCTGAACTGCAAAAACAGCTGGAACGTATTGAAGCGGCTGAAGAAAGTGAAGCACCAAAACTGTTACGTGACAAAGTCACTGACAATGAGATCGCTGAAGTAGTCAGTGCTGCGACCGGTATTCCTGTGGCGAAAATGCTGCAAGGTGAGCGTGATAAACTGCTGCATATGGAAGAATTCCTGCATAACCGTGTTGTTGGTCAGGAAGAAGCCGTAGTGGCTGTATCTAATGCTGTGCGCCGTTCACGTGCTGGCTTGTCCGATCCTAACCGTCCAAGTGGTTCATTCCTGTTCTTAGGCCCAACAGGTGTGGGTAAAACAGAATTGACTAAAGCTTTGGCGAACTTCCTGTTCGACAGTGACGATGCCATGATCCGAATCGACATGTCCGAATTTATGGAAAAACATTCGGTGAGCCGCTTGGTCGGTGCACCTCCGGGCTATGTCGGTTATGAAGAAGGTGGTGTGCTGACTGAAGCGGTGCGCCGTAAACCATATAGCGTGGTGTTATTCGATGAGGTCGAAAAAGCGCATCCGGATGTATTTAACATTCTGCTGCAAGTGCTAGATGATGGTCGTTTGACTGACTCGCAAGGTCGTGTGGTGGACTTTAAAAATACCGTGATTGTGATGACTTCGAACCTGGGTTCACAGGATGTCCGTGAACTGGGCGATAAAGCAACTCGTGAAGAAGTCCGTACAGTGGTGATGAATGCGGTATCGGAACATTTCCGTCCAGAGTTTATCAACCGTATTGATGAGCTAGTGGTGTTCCATGCACTGGAAAAAGACCAGATCCGTGGTATTGCCGATATCCAGTTGAACCGCTTGCGTCAACGTCTGGCAGAACGCGATATGCGTCTGTCTGTGGATGACAGTGCTTTCGATCAGTTAATCGAAGCTGGTTTCGATCCGTTGTATGGTGCGCGTCCATTAAAACGTGCGATCCAGCAACGTATTGAAAATGGTTTGGCACAAAGCATCCTGGCAGGTGAGTTTGGCCCTGGTGATACCATCGTCGTTCGTGGTGAAAGTGGCGAGCTGGTCTTTGAAAAA
Source organism: Acinetobacter sp. YH12235 (assembly GCF_013417705.1). Taxonomy (NCBI): domain Bacteria; kingdom Pseudomonadati; phylum Pseudomonadota; class Gammaproteobacteria; order Moraxellales; family Moraxellaceae; genus Acinetobacter; species Acinetobacter sp. YH12235. The sequence goes on from NZ_VPDL01000021.1 coordinate 10,984, forward strand.
ATGAAACTCAGCTAATAGAAGTTCTCCTCGCAACAAAAAAAACCAGCCTAGGCTGGGTTTTTCTTTATCTTATATTCACACCTTACATTTTTGGATGAGTAATTTTCCAGGCACGGTGAATTTTCTGGTTACGCTTGAAGTCTGGACCAATGGTTTCATGCGTGATTTCTTCCACGTCATATAAACCTTCAATCATTTCATCCATTTCGAAACCACGGTAGTTGTTCGAGAAATACAACGTACCGTCAGTGGTTAAACGGTTCATGGCACGTTTCAATAAAGAGACGTGGTCACGCTGAACGTCGAAAGTCCCGTAGAATTTTTTCGAGTTAGAGAATGTCGGTGGATCGATAAAGATCAGGTCATATTGTTCATGACCTTCTTTCAGCCATTCAAAACAGTCAGATGCAAAGAATTGATGTTGTTGATCGGCATGGTCTACAGTCAGGCCGTTTAGAACAAAGTTCTCTTTTGACCAGTTCAAATAAGTATTAGACAAATCGACACTGGTGGTACTCGCTGCACCGCCTAAAGCTGCATGTAAGCTCGCGGTAGAGGTATAGCTGTACAGATTCAGGAAGTGCTTGCCTTTGGCTTCTTTGGCAATACGCAAACGTATCTGACGGTGATCCAGGAACAAACCGGTATCCAGATAGTCGGTCAGGTTGACCAGAATCTTGGCTTGGCCTTCCTGGACGATAAAACGTTTAGACGCTGTACTTTGTTTGGTGTACTGGTTTTTACCTTCCTGACGGGCACGCGTCTTGATAAAGATCGCATCACGGCCCAAACCGGTCACGGCACGAATTGCCTGTAGAGCCAGGTTAAAACGTTTTTTTGCTTTTTCAGGATCGATTTTTTTCGGTGGTGCATATTCCTGAACATGCAGACGTTCGCCGTATAGATCAACTGCTACATTAAAGTCCGGCAGGTCGGCATCATACAAACGCAGGCAGTGAATATTTTCTTTTACCGCCCATTTTTTCAGGGTTTGCATATTCTTGGTCAGGCGGTTAGCAAATTCCATCGCACCTTCAATCGGCTCGAATTGTTGCGGCTGCCAGCTTTCCAGGAAAGGACGTGTGACTGCTGCCGGTTTTACCGTACCGAAACGGATATAGATTGGCAGTTTACCGTTCATCAAACGCAGAATTTGTGGATCATTGAACGCCAAGACATCGGCCTGTTCCACCTGAGCAGCAATGACTGCGGCTTTTTGATTCGGGAAATTCTTTTGCAGCAGATTAGACAGGCCCAGATACAAGGCACGGTTAGATGCCTTATCGCCCAGACGCTCACCATATGGTGGATTCGTCACAAAGAAGACTTTCTTGCCTTCAGCCTGGAAATCTGGCCAGTCGGATAAAGTACGCTCTTCGATCTTGATCTGATCGAGGGCTGATTCAAAACCTGCCGCAATAATGTTCTGTTTAGTGGCTTTCACTGCTTCCCAGTCGGCATCAAAAGCATAGAATTTCGGTAATGGGTTTTCTAGCGCAGCTTTATGACGTTCAGCCGCTTCAGCTTTAATCCCCATCCACAATTCATGATCATGACCATTCCAGCCATTAAATCCGAAACGACGAACCAGACCTGGGGCACGATCCGTCAGAATCATCAGGGATTCAATGATAAACGTCCCTGAACCACACATTGGATCAACCACAATATCCGGGTTGATGTCTTTCAGGCCGCCTTTTTGCAGGATCGCAGCCGCCAGATTTTCCTTAATTGGTGCTTCAGTCATAAAGCGGCGATAGCCACGTTTATGCAGGGAATCACCAGATAAATCTAAACAATAAGTGTGTTCTTTTTTACCGGCCAGAATGTACATGGTAATTTCTGGCTGTTTGGTATCAATACTTGGACGTTTGCCCACAGCTTCCATAAAGGAATCGACAACACCATCTTTGGCACGTAGAGTTGCAAACTGGGTGTTGACCTTAATATCACGTTCAACGTGCAGACGAATCGCAAAGGTGCTTTGTGGTGCAAAAATCAGTGACCAGTCGAAGCTCATCGCACCTTCATAAAGCTCTTCTGCAACATCACGCGCATCGTGGGAGAATTCGATTTCATGCGTGTGAATTGGCATCAGGACACGAGAAGCCAGACGAGACCACATACAAATGCGATATGCATTTTCAAGCGTGCCTTTGAAGGTCAGACGACCTGGGAAACGTTCAATATCCTGAACACCTAAACCTTTGATTTCTTCTTCTAATAAGGTTTCCAGACCATCGGCACAGGTGACCCAATAATTGCTTAAACGTGAAGAGGTATTCATAAAATAGAGAGACCGGAAAAGAATAAATAAAAAACTGCGCTCAGTTTAGCGTATTTTGCCTGTTAAAGCTTTGGAAATTTTTTAAATTCGAGCATATGTAGCCTAGTGTTACTCCTCCTAAAAAGCACTAAATGTTAACTTAAAAAGCAAACTAAAAATTGACGAGAGATGTAAAATTACAAAATACCAAGAATGAAAATATTTTGAATAAAACTTTTATTTTACAGATGGATATGTAATGGGTATTAAACTAATTCGCAATCTAGATCTTCAATTGCAGCCATGTTGTATGTGTGATTTAAAAAATAAATAATCGGGTTATTGATGTGATGGATCTGATGCCGGATCGTTTATATGCACCATATGGCATCAACATTACTCTAAAAGTAAAAGCTAAAATTTGGTCACTCATGTCAAGTGATCGAGACTAAGAATTGATTAGCCAGACGAGGAGTGAATCTAAAACAAAAAAGACACTGATCTACGATTGCTCGAGGTAGAACAATTTTCATTCATATCAATTTATAACTCACATAACTTATTTATTAATTTTGGTACGTTTATTGCTCTATCTAATATCAATGAAGCTGTAATGCTGAGGGGAATCATTACAGCTTCATCTTTATTCTTAATTATTATTTCGGAGGGGCTTAGATGTTGGATCTTCAATTACGCAGGAATGAGGCATTTTCAATCGCTACCTTGATCTATGCACGTTTAAGACGAGTGACTGGGCGAGTAATTGATGCCATGTATCTTGCAGAAAATATCCACTATGCAAAGCATGTGATTGGGCTGGCAGAGCAGACTGAAGATCCTGAGTTATTACATCTGGTCAATCGTTTAAAAACCACTCTGGATTTATCGTCATTTTCAGAACTGCAGGCTGAAGAACAGGCGGAAAAGGAACTGATTTCTGTGGAACCAAGTGAAGAAGATATCTATCGCGCACAGGTTTCACATCATTATATTGGCGCATTGCGCTAATTGGGGGATTGGGTGTGGATGCTCCAGACTGAAGCACTCATGTTTAAATGAAAAAACAAGCATATAGATAGACAGGTTAAATTATCTTATTGAAAAAATACATGGGAATTTAAATTTCCATTCTTATTACCGAGATGGTTTTTGTACAACCGAGCTCTTTATCAACTATAAAGATTCGCTAATCTCTGTATAATACGTTGACTTAACGTATAAGGAATCTCTCATGCACTTGGCGGCATTGCATACACCGAGCCAGATTCAACTCAACAAAGCAGGTAATCTTAAACATTTCCTGACCATCGAAGGTCTTTCTAAAGAAACTCTTACAAAAATACTGGACACTGCGTTGTCCTTTTTTAATGACCAAAATCAGCTGATCACCAATAATTTGCTCGAAGGCAAAACGGTGATGAACCTATTTTTTGAAAATTCTACCCGAACGCGTACTACATTTGAGGCAGCGGCCAAACGTCTGTCTGCCAACGTGCTGAATATCGATATTGCCCGTTCAAGTACCTCTAAAGGTGAAACTTTACGTGATACCTTGTGGAATCTTGAAGCCATGGCGGCAGATATTTTCGTGGTACGTCATTCATCTTCAGGTGCAGCACACTTTATTGCCAAAGATGTCTGTCCAAATGTCGCTATTATTAATGCAGGGGATGGCCGTCATGCCCATCCAACTCAAGCGATGCTGGATATGCTGACTATTCGCCGCGAGACCAATAAAAAATTCGAAGATATGTCGATTGCGATTATTGGCGATATCAAGCATTCGCGTGTAGCACGTTCAGATGTGGCGGCACTGCAAACCTTAGGCTGTAAAGATATTCGCGTGATTGCACCGAATACGTTATTGCCATACGGTTTTGATGACTACAGTGAAGATGTACGCCTGTTCAATAATATGGAAGATGGCATCAAAGACTGTGATGTGATCATTACCTTACGTATTCAAAACGAGCGTATTGATTCGCCAGCGCTGTCTTCTCAGGCTGAATTCTACAAAATGTATGGCCTGAATAAAGAACGTCTCGCCATGGCCAAGCCGGATTGTATCGTGATGCATCCAGGACCAATGAACCGTGGTGTGGAAATTGATTCCAGTATTGCAGACGGTCCGCAATCCGTGATTCTGAAACAGGTTACTAACGGGATTGCAGTACGTATGGCGGTACTGGCTCTTGCGATGCAGGGTCAGTTACAGGAACAGGGTTTGATTGAAGCGATTGCGGTATAAGGAATAAGTCATGTCTATTGTAAAAATTGAAAATGTCCGTGTTCTTGACCCAATCCAAAACACTGATTCAGTCGAAACGGTTTATCTGGAAAATGGTAAACGTATTGCAGAAACTGCTCACGTCTCTGAAACCATTGATGGGCAGGGCAAATGGCTGATGCCAACCATGGTGGATCTGTGTGCACGTTTACGAGAACCGGGCCAGCAGCAACACGGAACTTTAAAGTCTGAAGGTAAGGCTGCACGTGAAAACGGTATTCTGCATGTCTTTACCCCGCCAGATTCCAAACCGATTGTGCAGGATAATGGTGCGCTGATTCATGGTCTGGTTGAAAAAGCCATGCTGGATGGTGGCATTTATTTGCAAGTGATCGGTGCGCAAACTCAAGGTTTGCAAGGTCAGCAACCAGCCAATATGGCAGGTTTAAAAAAGGGTGGTTGTACTGCGGTTTCTAATGCCAGTGCGCCGTTTGCCAATGATGATGTGGTATTGCGTACACTTGAATATGCAGCGGGCTTGGACCTGACTGTAGTGTTCTATGCAGAAGAGCCGCAAATTGCCAAAGATGGTTGTGTGCATGAAGGCTTTATTGCTTCACGCCAAGGCTTGCCAATGATTCCATCGCTAGCGGAAACTGTGGCCATTGCCAAATACCTGCTCATGATTGAAGCAACTAAAGTACGTGCTCATTTTGGCTTGTTATCTTGTGGTGCATCAGTAGAACTGATTCGTATTGCTAAAGAAAAAGGCTTGCCAGTAACTTGTGATGTCGCTATGCACCAATTGCATCTGACTGACCATCTGATTGATGGCTTTAACTCTCTTGCACACGTGCGTCCACCATTACGTTCTGAATCTGACAAAGAATTACTGCGTCAGGGCGTAAAATCTGGTGTGATTGATGCGATCTGTACCCATCATGAACCCCTGAGCAGCTCTGCCAAAATGGCACCCTTTGCGGAAACACAGCCTGGCTTTACCGCGTTTGATACCTACGTACCGTTCGGTATCCAACTAGTGAATGAAGGCTTCTTTACGCCGTTGGAATGGGTGGAGAAAGTCACAGTTGCTCCTGCGAAAGTCGCCAGTATGTTTGAGCGTTGGAAAGCGGAAGCAGGCTGGGTACTGGTTGATCCAGAACAGGAGTGGACATTAAGCAAAGAAACGATCGTTTCTCAAGGTAAAAATACACCACTGCTCAATCAAAAAGTGAAAGGTAAAGTGCTGCAAACTTTTATTGCTGCATAACACTTACATTTCGCGTTTACAAAAAGTCAGCTTCGGCTGACTTTTTTATATCTTAATTAAAATAGTAGAAAAGTTAGCCCTATATAAACAGTGAAACTTTATGATATCAGTACAATTATTAACATTCCAAAGAGGGTGGGTCGCTACACTGATTAAATATTAAACATTATAAATCAGAATAATGGTGATCTTGATGAATACAGATTTAATTGAACGTTTAAAGAGTGATGTGACCGCCATTGTGCTGCAAGGTGAAACTGAACATCTATTTGCCAAGGATCAGGCCTTAGCCCAATTCTATCCTGTATTGTTAAGTATTCTTCGTGCAAGACCGGCCTGGATTGAAAGTTTCGGTCAGCAATTTAATCCCAAGATTGATGAATTATTTAATAATAATCCGACCCTAAAACAACAATTCCTGGCTCAGTTAGATTCAACTGCACCTCAAGATGAAATTGAACAGACCCTGAACCGGGCAATTGTTCCAACCATGAACTTCTTGCAAGCAGAAGCGGGTGCACCCACTGCTGAAGCAGTAGGCCATTTGTTAGATACCCATGCAGACTCGATTCAACGGGCATTATCAGTCTGGGCTGGCCCCATACTGGCATCTCTAGGCGTATCTCCGCTGGCGGGACAAAACCTGAACCGCGCACCGGGTCTGGCTTCTGAACCGGAGGCAGAGCCGGTACTGACTGAAGAGAAAAAGGCAGTAGTGTTCTGGCCATTTATTCTCCTCGTGATTATTGCTGCAATTATCTTATTCTTCTTCCGTGGATGCCTGCGTGATGATGATCCGGATGAATTGCGAAATGCTCAAGCGGTGAGTGAAGCTGCTGCAACGAACCCTGCAATTTTAAAAATCAGCACAGGTAGTCAGGGTGAAATCGTCAACTGTCAGGTACAGATGAATGATCCGAAATATATGCAGATTTTGCAAAATGAAATCAAACAGATCTTTAATTACAGTATTGGCTGTGGTGCAGTAGCCAATGAGAATTACCACTCAGAATTTATTGATCAGGATACGATTCCATCTGTATTGAAACTGCTGCAAGGCATGTCAAATGTGACTTTGACTTGGGCGGGTAATCAGGTGTCTGTACAGGCAGCAAACAGTGCGGATGCACAGCGTTTGGCAGGTCAGATTCGTGGTCTGGCTAAAAATGTAGAAGTCGTGACCCAAAAACCAGTTGATATGGATGAGGCGATCAATACAGCCAATACCGAGGCTAAAAAAGCTTTAGACGAACTTCAGATGGAAAATATTGAGGCGCTGGATGTTGCAACTGCCTTAAACCTGCAAATTATTCATTTTGCGACAGGTTCTACAGAAATTCCTGAAGTGAATAAAAGCTTGCTGGATCAGACCGCAGCTTTATTGCAATATGCCAAAGATGTACGTCTAACCGTAATAGGCCATACTGATACGGAAGGCAGCAGCACTCAAAATCAGGAGCTGTCTTTAAAACGTGCTCAAGCCATTGTGAATTATCTGGTGCAGAAAGGGGTGAACCCGGCGCAGTTACAACCAGTAGGTATGGCGGCGAATCAGCCTGCTCAACCGAATGCGACTTCAAACGGTCAGTATCAAAACCGTCGTGTAACTTTTGAAGTTATGAGTACCGAAGATGGCCGTGTCCATACTGTAGATAATGAAGGCGTAGTTGAAAAGAAAGCCAGCTAAATAATTCTTTCATCATAAAAAAAGGACGAATGATTCGTCCTTTTTTATTTGTTATAAATTAAGAGAAGACAGGTGGGGTATAAGTCAGGGTTCTTCCCAGGAACCAGAGTAAGAACAGTACCAACGGAAGATGAAAGACCAGTTGGGTCACTGTAAAACCGATCACATCTTTAGCCTTTAACTTTAGGATCCCCAGCATGGGGAGCATAAAGAAAGGATTAATCAGATTGGGTAAGGCTTCGGCTGCATTGTAAATCTGGACAGACCAGCCCAGATGCACTTTCAGGTCATGTGCGGCCTGCATCACATAAGGCGCTTCAATAATCCATTTTCCTCCACCAGAAGGAATGAAGAAGCCTAGAATAGCTGAATAAATTCCCATCACCACTGCAAAGGTTTCCTGCGAGGCAATCGAAACGAAGAACTCGGCGATATAGTGCGATAGGGACAGGTCAGCAGAATTCAGGGCATTGGTCATCATAAAGGCGATGCTGCCATAAAGCGGAAACTGGATCAGCACCCCTGAAATGGCCGGCACAGCTTTGGACACAGCATTGAGAAAATTACGTGGTGTACCATGTAAAGCTACACCCAAAATCAGAAAGATAAAGTTATAGGTGTTTAAGCTGGAGATTGCCAGAATAGGATTACTTTTGGAAAACTCGTTAAACATCCAGACCAGACCCAGAACCACAATCAGAATACTTAAGATTGGCGAGTTTTCCAGCCAGTCACCCGGCCGTTTATGGGTCACGGTTTCAGTCTTTTCTTCTTCAATCTGGATCGGGAAGTGATCAATAGTTTTAATATGATTGCCTTTGGGCGCAGACCAGTAGGCAATGGCAATCGAAGCAATAATCAAGACTGCTGTCATGATCATGGATTGCGGCAGGAAAATCGTTTCAGTAAATGGAATCACACCAGTCAGATTATAAAGTGGTTCTGGTAGACTGGATTTGTTGGCTTGTAATTGCGCTGCTGAAGAGCTGATACCCAGTGCCCAGGTTGCGCCCATCCCGATAATCGCTGCTGCGGCAGCCGCACGGTAATCCATATTCAGTTCTTTACGCTGCGCTAGCGCAATCACCAGAAGTGCGGTTAGAACCGTACTCATCGCCCAGTTAATCAGGGAAATCAGTAGACTAACAGTGGCGACGAGAACGATGGCTCCACGTCCAGAATGAGGAATGCGCGCCATTTTCTGAATCAGTAATTGCATCGGTTTGGAAACCGAAACTACATAACCCACCACGATCAGCATACACATCTGTAAGGTAAAGGGAATCAGACTCCAGAATCCGTCACCAAATGAAATCGCGACGTCTTGTGCCGGCGCACCAATGCCAATCGCGGCAATCGCAACGATGATGACACCGAGTAGGGCAAAGATATAAGAGTCCGGAAACCATTTTTCAGACCAGTCGCTGACGCGCATGGCAAAGCGCTGCAAGATATTTTGTTGAGTTTGCATGATTAAAATCCATTTATTCTGCATTTGTTATTAAGAAGTGGCTTTCTTCAGCCAAAAAGAAACCCTTAAAAATTTTCATTTTAAGGGCTGGAAAAAATCAGGCTGCTTTACGGAGTAAAGGTACGCCGGTGACTTTCTGAATTTCATCAAAACTGACATCGGGTGCCAGTTCTACAAGTTGAATACCTTCAGGTGTGACATCCAATACACCTAAGTCAGTAATAATCCGGTTCACTACGGCCTGACCAGTAAGCGGAAGACTACATTGTGAGACAATTTTAGGCGTACCATCTTTGGCGCAGTGTTCCATCAGCACCACAACTTTTTGCACACCTGCGACCAGATCCATGGCACCACCCATGCCTTTGACTTTCTTGCCTGGAATCATCCAGTTGGCTAGATCACCATTTTCTGAGACTTCCATAGCCCCCAGAATGGCGATATTGACATGACCGCCACGGATCATGGCAAAGGAGTCGGCACTAGAAAAGAAAGAAGCACCTTTGCGGGCAGTTACCGTCTGTTTGCCAGCATTGATCAGGTCTGCATCCACAGTATCGGCCGTTGGAAATTCTCCAATACCCAGCAGGCCATTTTCAGACTGTAGCCAGACATTAATATTCTCTGGAATATAATTTGCGACTAAGGTTGGCAGACCAATACCCAGATTCACATAGAAACCATCTTCAAGTTCCTGTGCGGCGCGCTGCGCCATTTCATTACGTGTCCAAGCCATGATCAAGCCTCCGCCTTTAAAGTCATCTGTTCAATCCGTTTTTCCGGTTGGGTATTCAGTACAATCCGGTTCACATAAATGCCGGGAAGATGAATTTCATCTGGATCAAGGGCACCGATCTCGACAATTTCTTCGACTTCAGCAATGGTCACTTTGCCAGCCATGGCACAGACCGGATTGAAGTTCTGGGCAGTTTTACGGAAAATCAGGTTACCGGCTTTATCGGCCTTATAAGCTTTCACCAAAGCCACATCCGCAGTTAAGGATTCTTCCAGAATATAAGACTTACCATTGAATTCGCGGACATCTTTACCTTCAGCAATAACGGTACCGACACCAGTCGCGGTATAGAAAGCGGGAATACCTGCACCACCGGCACGTAATTTTTCCGCCAACGTGCCTTGTGGAGTCAATTCTACTTCAAGTTCACCGCTTAAGTATTGGCGTTCAAATTCCTTATTCTCGCCCACATAGGAAGAGATCATCTTTTTAATCTGTTTGGTTTCCAGCAATAGCCCCAAGCCAAAGCCATCGACACCGGCATTATTGGAAATACAGGTGAGACTTTTGGCACCGGTTTCTTTTAAAGCTGCAATTAGGGCTTCTGGAATACCACATAGACCAAAACCGCCTACCGCCAAGGTATGTCCATTCTGAACCACGCCGTCTAAAGCGGCTTTTGCACTGTCATACACTTTATTTGACATTTTTACCTCGATTTATTCTTCTCTTGCAGATCTCTTTCATCTAAAGATCTGCTGATTTCTATCCATGAGGACTTATAGAGTGTCCGGCTATTTCAAGTTTTTAAGCACAGGCTTTTTGCCAATAGGCATTGGCATAATTGGATGGATTATTGCGTTGTAATACCTCGCTGATATTACGGCTGGCCTGCATCAAAGCATCCAGTTGAATACCGGTTTCAAAGCCCATCTTGGAGAGCAGGTAATACAGGTCTTCAGTTGAAACATTGCCGGAAGCACCTTTGGCATAAGGACAGCCACCGAGACCGGCAATAGAGGAGTCAAATACCCGAATCCCTTGCAGCAATGACTGGTAAATATTAGCGATGGCCATGCCATAGGTATTATGAAAATGACCGGCTAGCACTTTACTATCAATTTCTGAAAGACAGGCATCCCAGACGTTCTTCACGCGATCCGGAGTTGCCGTACCAATGGTTTCACCTAATGACACTTCATAGCAGCCCATGTCTAGTAGACGCTGTGTAACTTTGACGACCTGCTTCGGATCAATTGCACCTTCATAAGGGCAGTCCACCATACAAGAGACATAGCCACGCACCTTGACATCATTTGCTTTGGCAGCTGCCATCACATCTGCAAACTTCTCAAAGCTTTCATCAATCGAGCAGTTGATATTCTTGTGGGTAAAGCTTTCAGAAGCTGCGGTAAATACCGCAACTTCTTTACAATCCACAGCCAGCGCTGATTCAAAACCTTTCATGTTTGGCGTCAGCAAACTGAACTGGATATTCGGATCTTTAGGCAAGCTGGCAAATAGCGTATCGCTATCTGCCATCTGTGGAACCCATTTGGCTGAAACACAGGAGCCGACCTCAATCGCCTGCAAACCTGTTTTCATCAGGTCCAGAATCAGATTTTTACGGTCATCTAGTGTTAAAGGTGTTTTTTCGTTTTGCAGGCCATCGCGTGGCCCGACTTCTACGATTTTAACGAAATCTGTCATGCAACTTCCTCCGCTAGAGGCTGAAACTCAACCAGTTCATCACCGGCTTTAACCTGATCACCTTTCTGGAAGTATGAGTTTGCGATAATGCCATCATGCGGAGCGCGAATGGTATATTCGATCTTCATTGCTTCCAAGGTCAGCAGTACATCGTCTTTTTTCACTTTGTCATTTGCCGCGACCAGAACCTGAGTAATCACGCCAGGCATTGGCGCAGTCAAGTTATTTTCAGTCCCTTGTTCATCCTGGTTATTAAAGTCATTTTTCAAATAATTGAACTTGTAGCTTTGACCATTCTGGAACAGGGTAATGCCATGCTCAGTCTGGCTAAATGCCAGTTTCTGCTGCTGACCCGCAAGATTTAACTGGAGTAGGTGTTGATCAAGCAGCTCACCCTGGATGGTAAGTGTCTGGCCTTCATAATTTGCCAGGAAACTATTTTCTAGCGCTTTAAAGCTCACCACACGTAAAACGTCATTACATTGTAATTTAATTGTGTAGTTATTTTGCTGATTCAGACGCCAAAATGCCTTTTGCTGCCAGACGGGATTATTGCTAGTCGGGTTTTGAGCCAGACGCGATAACAGTTCAACCAAGGCTGCAGTGACCACTAATTCTGCACTGATATCAGCAGATGGTTTGAGTAGGAACTCTTCTTCACGTTGAATCAGGCCAGTATCGAGATGGGCATTTTTAAATGAATCACATAATACTAAGCGATCAAGAAAAGCGATGTTATTGCCAAGACCATCGACATGAAACTGACCCAAGGCATGATGCATCTGGGTTAAAGCAGCTTCACGGTTTTTGCCCCAAACAATCAGTTTGGCAATCATCGGATCATAATAGGTGCTGATTTCATCACCTTCGACAATGCCACTATCCACACGCACGCTGTCATTTTGTTCTGGATAGTGCAAATAGCTGATCTGACCGATGGCAGGAATAAAACCTTTTTCTGGTTCTTCGGCATAAACACGGGCTTCCAGTGCATGACCGTGTATCTGTAATTCATGCTGCTGTTTCGGTAAAGGTTCACCGAACGCTACACGTAACTGCCATTCCACCAGATCCTGACCGGTGATCATTTCAGTGACTGGATGCTCAACCTGCAGACGGGTGTTCATTTCCATGAAGTAAGCAGTACCGTCTTGCTCAACGATGAACTCGACTGTACCGGCACCGACATAATTTACAGCACGTGCAGCATCAATTGCGGCTTGGCGCATCGCCTCAAGTTTGTCTTCTGGCATTTTAGGTGCAGGTGCTTCTTCCAGAACTTTCTGGTGACGACGCTGCACGGAGCAATCACGTTCAAACAGATGCACATAATTGCCATGTGTATCACCAAAGACCTGAACTTCAATATGGCGTGGCTGCACGACATAGCGTTCAATCAGCACATCTTCATTGCCGAAGCTGGAACGTGCTTCGCTTTTACAGGAAGCGAGTGAACTCAGGAAATCTTCACTACGCTCGACCAGTCGCATGCCTTTACCGCCACCGCCAGCACTAGCCTTGATCAGTACTGGATAGCCAATACTGTCAGCTTGTTGTTTCAAGAAATCGGCATCCTGATTGGTACCATGATAGCCGGGGGTTAAAGGTACACCAGCTTTTTCCATTAAGGCTTTAGAGGTCGCTTTCAGACCCATTGCTAAGATCGCATCCACTGGCGGACCAATAAAGACAATGTTGTTATCCTGACAGGCCAGGGCAAACTGGTCATTTTCAGACAGGAAACCATAACCTGGATGAATGGCCTGAGCACCGGTAGTTTTTGCTGCCTGAATAATACGTTCAATCTGTAAATAACTTTGTGCAGCAGGTGATTCACCAATATGGATGGCTTCATCTGCCAGTTTGACATGCTGTGCCTGTGCATCGGCATCGGAATATACGGCAACGGTGGCAATCCCTAACTTTTTCGCTGTACGAATCACACGGCAGGCAATTTCACCACGATTGGCAATTAAAATCTTTTCAAACATCCTACGATCCTTCTTGTTGTTATGCCGTGGTCTTAATCCAGGCCGGGCTTTGTTTGTTTAAAAATGCATTCAGTCCATTTTTCGCCTCATCTCCCTGGCGAACATGGGCAATATGCTGTGCGGTTTTAAACAGCAGATCTTCAGTCAGGACCTGTTGATCGACCAGTTGAATCAGCTGTTTTGAGGCGTTTTGCGCTGCTGGTCCACCGAGTAAGAGCGCTTCCACAATCTCATCAATTTTGCTGTCGAGCTGTTCTGGTGCAGTCACTTCATGTGCCAGACCAATGGTTTTCGCCTGTTCAGCTGAGATTCGCTCAGCAGTCAGGAAATAACGTGACGCCTGACGGGCGCCAATCGCACGAATCACATACGGACTAATGGTCGAAGGGGCTAATCCTAAACGTACTTCAGACGTTGCAAACTTGGCATCAGTGCTGGCGATACAGATATCACAAGCGGATGCCAGTCCCATACCGCCGCCAAAAGCAATTCCATGGACACGGGCAATCGTCGGTTGTTTTAATGTCGCCAGACTTTGCAACATTTTTGCCAGTTTGAGAGCATCGGCTTCATTGTCTGCCTGTGAGGCCTGACCGGCCTGTTTCATCCAGTTCAGATCTGCACCCGCAGAGAAGCTTTTGCCTCGGCCTGCCAGAATCACCACGCGTACGTCATCACGCTGATTTAAAGACTGGAAACAGGCATGTAGCTCTTCAATGACCTGGGTATTAAATGCATTGTGCAATTCAGCGCGATTAATCCAGACCGTTGCTACCTGATTCTGCTGTTCGAGCTGTAAAAATTGATAGTCCATTTTTGTCACCTCTTACATGCGGAACACGCCGAATTTGGTTGGCTGGATTGGTGCATTCATCGCTGCAGCCAGACTTAGGGCCAGGACTTCACGCGATTGCGCTGGATCAATGACACCGTCATCCCATAAACGCGCAGAAGCATAATAAGGATGGCCTTGGCGTTCATATTGGTCACGAATTGGCTGTTTAAACTGGTCTTCTTCTTCAGCTGACCAGGTTCCACCTTTTTGCTCAATCTGATCGCGTTTCAAAGTCGACAATACGCTAGAGGCCTGTTCACCGCCCATCACTGAAATACGCGAGTTTGGCCAGGTCCACATAAAGCGTGGCGAGTAAGCACGGCCACACATGCCATAGTTACCGGCACCAAAAGAACCGCCAATCACCAGAGTCAGTTTAGGCACATTGGCTGTCGCGACGGCCATCACCAGCTTGGCACCATTTTTAGCAATACCTTCATTTTCATACTGACGACCCACCATAAAGCCGGTGATGTTTTGCAGGAAGATCAGCGGAATATTGCGCTGGGTACATAGTTCAATAAAATGCGCGCCTTTTTGCGCAGACTCAGAGAATAAAATTCCATTGTTGGCAATAATTCCAACTGGCATTCCATAGAGCTTGGCAAAGCCAGTGACCAGGGTAGTCCCAAAGCGTGCCTTGAATTCGTCAAAGCGTGAACCGTCGACAATACGCGCAATCACTTCACGGATATCAAACGGTTTACGTGCATCGCTTGGCACAATGCCATACAGCTCTGAACTGTCAAAACGCGGTGCTTCAATTTCATCTGCAGTTTTATTTGGCTTTTTATTCAGGTTCGCCACAATGTTGCGGGCAATGGCAATTGCGTGTTCATCATTTTCTGCCAGATGATCGGCAACCCCAGATAAACGGGTATGTACATCACCACCACCTAAGTCTTCACTAGAAACCACTTCACCGGTTGCCGCTTTCACCAGAGGAGGGCCGCCGAGGAAAATCGTGCCTTGATTACGCACAATAATGGTTTCATCTGACATCGCTGGCACATAAGCACCACCTGCCGTACAGCTACCCATTACCACTGCAATCTGGGCAATACCCAGACTCGACATACGTGCCTGATTGTAAAAGATACGACCGAAGTGATCACGATCCGGGAATACTTCATCCTGTAAAGGCAGATAAGCACCACCAGAATCGACCAGATAAATACATGGCAAATGATTCTGCTCGGCAATTTCCTGGGCTCGTAAATGCTTTTTCACCGTAAGTGGATAATAAGTACCGCCTTTGACTGTGGCATCATTGGCCACGATCATGCAGGTTACGCCATTCACCTGACCCACACCAGCGACTACACCTGCTGCAGGAACATCATCCTGATAAACCTGATAGGCAGCCAGTTGACCGATTTCCAGAAAAGCCGTGCCTGGATCAATTAAATGATTAATCCGTTCACGCGGCAGTAATTTGCCGCGATCCAGATGTTTCTGACGGGCAGTTTCTCCGCCACCCAAGGCAATTTTTTCTACTTTCTGTTTCAGGTCATCCACCAGTTGCAGCATGGCAGCCTGGTTGGTCTTAAACTCTTCACTACGTATATTGATTTTGCTCTGTAACTGATTCATGACGAACATCCTTGTTTTATTCTAAGTGTTAATGTTTAGGCTGTTTCGTTGAAGAGCTCACGGCCAATGAGCATGCGGCGGATTTCGGAAGTTCCGGCGCCAATTTCATAGAGTTTGGCATCGCGCCATAAACGGCCTGCAGCAAATTCATTGATATAACCGTTCCCACCTAGGGTCTGAATGGTTTCACCCGCCATCCAGGTGGCTTTTTCAGCGGCATATAAAATGGCACTGGCAGCATCTTTACGCAGGCTACGGCTATGATCGGCCTTGTCACATTCAGCGCCGACCGCATAAACCAGTGCCTTACATGCCAGCCAGGTAGAGTACATGTCAGCAATTTTGCCTTGCATCAACTGGAATTCACCCAGTGCCTGACCAAACTGCTTGCGGTCATGAATATAAGGAATCACGGTATCCATGCAGGCATCCATAATGCCCAATGGACCAGCACTGAGAACCGCACGTTCATAGTCCAGACCGCTCATCAGCACTTTGGTTCCATTGCCGACACCGCCAAGCACGTTTTCTTTCGGAACTTCAACATTGTCAAAAAACAGGGGATAAGTATTCGAACCACGCATGCCCAATTTGTCTAAATGAGTGCCGTGACTAAAACCTGGCATATTTTTCTCAACCAGAAAAGCAGTCATGCCTTTGGCACCAGCTTGTAAATCGGTTTTGGCATAGACGACAAGTACATCGGCATCACCACCGTTAGTGATCCACATCTTGGAACCATTGAGTAGATAATGATCGCCTTTATCTTCAGCTTTCAGTTTCATGCTGACTACATCTGATCCGGCATTCGGCTCAGACATTGCCAATGCACCAACATATTCGCCAGAAATCAGTTTTGGCAGGTAACGCTGTTTTTGTTCTTCATTACCATTTCGCTTAATTTGGTTAACACATAGGTTAGAATGGGCGCCATAGGACAAACCAATGGATGCTGAAGCACGGGAAATTTCTTGCATGGCAATAATATGGGCCAGATACCCCAGATTGGTACCGCCATATTCTTCACTGACCGTTAAACCAAGTAGGCCCATATCACCAAATTTTTTCCAGAGGTGAGCCGGGAATTCATTGTCACGGTCAACTTGCTGGGCAATTGGGGCAATTTCCTTGGCGCAAAAAGCGGCCACTGAATCACGAAGCGCAATAAGAGTTTCATCCAAACCGAAATCTAAGCTTTGTAAATTCATTCTTCATCCATCCTGAGATTATATTTGTTGTGTCCAAAAGCATTTTTGTTGTGCTTGTTTTTTTAACATACAACGAAAAATTAAAAAAGTGAACCTATATTCACAAAATGATTTACAATTCATTTTATCTGGTTGAGAATAAGATTATGAGTTATAAAAGATCATCACTGATGCAGGAACGAATGGAACAAAATCGTTTGTCGATTTTACAGTCTGCTCGTGAACTGATTACTCAAGGGGGCTTTAAAGAGGCGTCGATTCAGGCGATTGCAGAACGCGCAGGCGTTTCTACAGGGCTGGTATATCGATATTTTGAAAACAAAAGCCAGATTTTGATTGAGGTTTTGTCGGCAGCGATTCAGCACGAAGTTGGAATTCTTGTTTCCATTGCCGGGTCGGATTTGTCGCCAAAACTGAAATTGCAAAAATCTGTTACAACTTTTGTGAAACGTGCCATGAATAGCCCCCAGTTGGCGTATTCACTTATGTTTGAACCGGTTGATCCGGAAATGGAACATGAGCGTTTTCGCAGTAAACAGCTGCTTAAACAAAGCATTAAGGAAATCCTGGCCGAAGGAAAGGTGAATGGAGAGTTCGAGTTTGAAGATTTAAATACGGCAGCTTTGGGTGTGGTCGGTGCCATGACCTTTGTCGTGATTGAACCTTTAAATCCGTCCCGTAATGTAATGTTTGATCAGAACTACAAGGATCACTTTGTCAAACAGATTGCCGATTTTTGTGTTAACGCAGTACATCGACAGGAGGGAAATTCAGCAGCATAGACGCACAAAAACAGGCACATAGACAAGGTCGTCGTGGTCATAAAACAATTAGTAAAGTTGAAAATCAGAATTACAAAGAATCAAGGAGATCGATTCAATGACACAAGTACGGTTAAGCTATGCCTATGGAACCAGCAGCCAGCCTTTATTGGGTATGACGATTGGTGAAAAATTTGATCAGGCTTGCGAACAATATGCAGATCGCGATGCAGTTGTCAGTATGCATCAGAACATACGCCTGAGTTATCGGCAGCTACAGGATCAGGTCAATGCCTTTGCCTGTCAGCTGCTGAAATTGGGTATGCAAAAAGGTGACCGTCTGGCGATCTGGTCGCCGAACTGTGTGGAATGGACTATTACCCAGTTCGCAGCTTTCAAGGCAGGCATTATTCTGGTTAACCTGAATCCGGCCTATAAAAGCAATGAGCTGGAATATGTCCTGAATAAAGTGTCCTGTAAGGGACTGGTCATTGCATCGCAGTTTAAAACCACGGACTATCAGGAAATCCTGACCAAAATTGCGCCTGAATTAAAACAGGCTGAAAATAAATTACTGAATGCAGAGCGTCTCCCACATTTAAAGCATGTCATTAAAATTGATGAGCAGCAGCATACTGGCATTCATCGTTTTCAGGATTTAATGCCTACACCAAGTGCTCAAGAGCTGGAACAGCTGCAACAGATCTCCACTGATTTGCAGTTCGATGAAACTATCAATATCCAGTTTACTTCGGGAACTACAGGTAACCCTAAGGGTACAATGCTGACCCATAACAATATTTTAAATAATGGTTACTTTGTCGGTGAGGCGATTCACTTAAGTCCAGAAGACCGTGTCTGTATTTCTGTTCCACTATTCCACTGCTTTGGCATGGTAATGGGCAATCTGGCCTGTATTACCCATGGTTCAGCCATGATTTATCCATCTGCCGTATTTAATCCGCTGGAAACCTTAAAAGCCATTCAGCAGGAAAAATGTACGGCAGCTTATGGCGTACCGACCATGTTTATTGCCGTACTGGAACATGAGCAGTTTGACGAATTTGATCTATCCAGTCTGCGTACCGGCATTATGGCGGGTAGCCCGTGTCCGCAGGAAATTATGCAGCGCGTGATTGAGCGGATGCATATGTCCGAAATTACCATCTGTTATGGCATGACTGAAACTGCTCCGGTAAGTGCCCAGAGTTCTACTGAAGACAGTGTTGAACGTCGTGTCAGTACAGTTGGCCGTGTCCATCCGCATCTGGAAGTGAAAATTGTCGATGAAAATGGTAAGGTGGTGCCGCGCGGTCAATTGGGTGAACTGTGTGTGCGTGGTTATTCCGTGATGCTCGGTTATTGGGAGGACCAGGACAAGACGCAGGAAGTGATTGATGCAGCACGCTGGATGCATACCGGTGATATTGCTGAAATGGATGATGAAGGTTTTGTCAAAATTAAGGGACGTATCAAGGATGTGGTCATTCGTGGCGGTGAAAACCTGTTCCCGAAAGAAATTGAAGATTTCCTTTATACCCATCCAGCGGTGTCGGATGTGCAGGTGATTGGCGTGCCAGACCATAAATATGGTGAAGAGCTTTGTGCCTGCATTATCCTGCATGAGAATGATCCATGTACCGAAGAAGCCATCCGCCAGTATTGTGCCGAGCATATTTCTCACAATAAAGTGCCGCGTTATGTGCGTTTCTTCCATGAATTTCCAATGACGGCTTCAGGTAAGGCACAGAAGTTCAAGTTGCGTGAATTTATGCGTGAAGAATTAAATTTAAAAGAGATTGCTTAAATTAATTAAAGCTAAGTTTAAATAGTATTTGATCAGATGACCTGGCGGCATGGATGCCGCCGTTTCATTGTATGGCAAGGATGCCATATCAATGAAACAGAGGGGTTTGGTTACTTTGCCCAGTCAAAGTAACGAAGCACCTGCACAATGGAAGAAGAATCCATCTTGCAAATTGAGGTCATGTATTTAGCAATTTCTTTTAATAGATAAAAATCTATTTCTATATAAATCAGAGTAAACAGATGGCAAAAAACTTTCACAGTGAAGTGGTGGTCGCCAGTTATGATGATCATATCCGTAAACTGATTCCTGGCTATGAACTGGTGCATCAACAGATTGAAGCAATACTCAGTACTGAGCTTCCAGAAAATGCACATATCCTGATTGTGGGTTGCGGAACTGGTTATGAACTATCTTATTTATTGCAACAGCATCCAAACTGGACATTTACTGCGATTGATCCTTCCGCTGCAATGCTTGAGCAGGCAAGGAAGCAGCTGGCTTCTATTGGCGCTGAACAACGAGTTCAGTTTATACAGTGCACCACTCAGGAACTGGATCAACAAAATTCATTCGATGCTGCACTCGCTATTTTAGTCGTCCATTTTATTCCTGAACCTCAGAAATCTGATTTTTTTCAGGCTATCTATCAGAGCCTTAAAGCTGGCGGGATCGGATTGACCTATGATCTGATGCAACCAGAAGATGAGAATGAATTAAAGGTAATGCAAAAAATGGCACAGCAAACCGGACTTAGTGTGCAGCAAAGCGAAAATATGCTGGCCAGATTGCAGCAGGACTTTTTCCTGATTTCAGTAGAAGATTCAAATGAACTTTTAACAAAAGTCGGATTTAAACAGCGCAAAATTTATAGTCAAATCATGAATTATTATGGTTTTTTACTCAGAAAATAAAGATCATGAAACTTTATATGAATTTTAAAGTTTAAGAGAATAATCAAGGAAGTTTAAGAATAATGTCAGCATATTATAGTTTGATCCAGCGCGAGCAGCATACAGATGGCAGTAATACTGCCTATTATCGTTCCAATATTCATGCTCAAGGTGCGTGGAATCCTCATGAACAGCACATGGCGCCAGCAACCGGTATTCTATGTGTTGAACTAGAACAGTTTCAGCCTAGATCAGAAATGCGCATTGGCCGGGTTGGACTGGATATTTTTGGGTTGATTGCATTTGGTGAATTTTCTATTACTACACGCATGATCCGTCCTGGCAAAACTATTGAACTGATTGAGGCGGAAATGTGTGCCAATGGAAAAACCTGTATCGTTGCTCGTGCCTGGAGGATGCTGACTTCGGATAGCCGGGCCATTGCAGGTATCGAAGATTTTCCGATTGAAAGCCCTGAGTTTTTACCGGTTTGGGAGGGTATGAGTTGCTGGCCGGGCGGTTATATTCAAAGTATTGAAACCCGTGCACATCCTGATCATCGTGCAGGCAAAGGCATTGTCTGGCTCAGAAATTCATTGGATATGGTAGAAGGACAACCGACTACAGATTTTAGTCGTTTACTCGGTATGGTCGATACCGCGAATGGCATTGTGCCACGTCAGGATCCAAATGCGGGCTGGGGATTCCCGAATCTGGATTTGCAGATTCATATGCACCGTCTGCCGCAAGGTGAATGGCTGGGGCTGGAAGTGGTGCAACAGTATGGTGAAGATGGGATTGGTCTCACCAGCGGTGTGCTGCATGATATTCACGGGCCTTTCGGTCGCAGTGAACAGATTCTGACCTTACGAAAATTCTAAAACTGATTTAAAAGCAAAAGGATGAATTGATTCATCCTTTTTTTATTGGCATGCTGTGCGCAATGGTTCAGGAATATTGATGAATGCGGATTAGTATTATTGGGGCAGGGCGAGTGGCTTATCATCTTGCCCATGCATTGTCAGCACAACATGAAATTGTACAGATCTACAGCCGGACTCTGGATAAAGCACAGCAACTGGCTGATCAATTTAAAGCGCAAGCCATCGCTCAACCTGAAAATCTGAATCAGGATATAGACTTGATGATCATTGCCGTGAGTGATCAATCAATTGCTGAGGTCATCAGACAAGTCTATTTTTACTTGCAAGATGTGCTGATTGTCCATACTTCAGGCAGTTCTCACCTGAATGTTCTAGCAGATGTACATGCAAAGTCTGGCGTCTTTTATCCATTGCAAACCTTTAGTCTGGAACGTGAAATTGACTGGGAAAATACGCCTTTATTTATTGAAGCGTCTGAGCCAGAAGATCAAGAAATCTTAACTCATTTAGCAAATAGCCTAAGCAAACGAGTTTATCAATATAGTTCGGACCAACGTTTGAGCTTGCATCTGGCTGCAGTGTTTGCCTGCAATTTTAGCAACTACTGTTATGACATGGCCAAGCAGGTAGTAGATGCACAGCAGGTAGACTTTAGCCTGCTTTATCCATTGATTCTGGAAACAGCCCATAAAGCGACGCAAAATGATCCACGCCCGGGGCAGACTGGACCTGCGATGCGTGGTGATCAGAATATTCTGAATATGCATCAGCAGATGCTAGAGCAGTCTCAGCGACAAGACTTGGCAGATGTATATAGATTACTCAGCCAGCAGATTTTAGAACGCCATCAGAGCTAATAAAAAAGCGCTGAATAATCAGCGCTTTTTAGACTTATAGATATTAAGAAATTTTCTTAAAGATAAAGTCATTAATCTTGTGGCCAGCTTCGATCCCGCGACGTTCAAATTTGGTCTGTGGGCGCCATTCAGGACGAGGGTAGCTGTTTCCTTTACCCGCCAGGTTTTCTAAACGTGGACGTTCTTCCAGAACTTCCAGCATCCACTCAGCATACGGTTCCCAGTCTGTTGCAGCATGGAAAGTACCGCCAAGTTCCAGTTTTTGCTCAACCAATGGCATGCGGTCATGAGATACAAAACGGCGTTTAAAGTGACGTTTTTTCTGCCATGGATCAGGGAAATACAGCTGAACGGTGTTGATGCTATTGTCTGGCATTTCACGAAGTACCTGAATCGCATCAGCATCCAGTACACGTAAGTTCGTCACGCCAGCCATACCTGCTTCATACACGCACTGCGCAATACCCGGTACATGCACTTCGATTCCGACAAAGTTACGCTCTGGATTCGCTTTCGCCATGAGAACCAGAGAGCGGCCCATACCAAAACCGATTTCGACAGTCAGCGGACGTTCAGGGTGTTCAAAATGCTGACGCAAATCACCTACCGGATATTCCAAAATTAAGTGACCATATTGTTCAAGCGCAGTACGTTGAGAGGTATTTAATGGCGCTGAGCGGCGCATAAACGTCACAATTTCACGGTGCTCGCTTAAATTGTCCAGCTCCACGACTTGCTGGTCTAATTGATCGTTCGACATAATTTTGGCAAATCTAAAAATTCAGAATGCGGTATTTTAAGTCCTGAGCGGTGCAAGTCAAACTTTTCTCGGTATTTCTCCATAAAAATCGAGCCAGAGATCTCAGACAAAATAAAAGAGCCAGTTGGCTCTTTTATAGATCAAGCTTGATCAGGTACTAAAACGATCGATCAAAGTGCTACTGGCTTCATTTAAACCAATTACAGTCACGTCTATGCCTTGGGCTTTAAACTTCTGGATGACGTTATTGAGCATATTTACTGAAGTTACATCCCAGATATGTGCATGCGTCAGATCTAGCTCAACATGATCTAGCTTTTCCTTAAAATCAAAAAACTGGTAGAACTTTTCTGTACTACTGAAAAAAATCTGACCAGAAATTATATAGCTACGTGAATTAGGCTTATGCAAATAAGTCGAGACATGTACAGTTCTTTCCAGCTTATTAATAAAGAACAGAGCAGAGAGCAATACACCGACAAATACACCGAGCGCCAGATTATGAGTAGCAAGCACGACAATTATCACTGCAATCATCACGGTATTAAATTCTAGCGGATGCTTGCCAAACTGTTTGATTGCACCCCACTGGAAGGTGGTAAATGATACCATAATCATAATAGCTACCAGTGCTGCCATAGGAATATAAGCCAGCCAGTCTTTCAGGAAGACCACCAGACACAGTAAAAATACGCCAGCAACTAATGTCGATAAACGTGTACGAGCACCTGATGAGACATTGATAATCGACTGGCCAATCATGGCACAACCGGCCATTCCGCCCATAAAACCGCTGACAATATTGGCCATACCCTGACCACGACATTCCTGATGTCGGTCACCTTCAGTTCCAGTCACTTCATCAATCACTGTAGTCGTCATCATACTTTCAAGCAGACCTACAGTGGCTAGAGTAAAGGAATAAGGCAGGATAATCTGCAAAGTTTCCAGATTCAGTGGAATTTCTGGAAGAAGAAAGACTGGCAAGGTATCTGGAAACTGTCCCAGATCGCTCACAGTACGCATATCTGCACCAAGCAATAACGCAAGTGCGCTCAGTACGACGATACAGATCAGAGGCGATGGAATCGCTTTACCGATTTTCGGGATATAAGGAAACAGATAGATAATTGCCAAACCTACTAAAATGAACAGATAAGCCGTACTGTCCATCCGGTGAATTTCCGGGATTTGTGCCACAAAAATCAGGATCGCGAGGGCATTCAAGAAACCATATACCACAGCCTGCGACACAAAACGCATCAGCTTGGCAACTTTAAAAAAGCCCGCAATCACCTGAATGATTCCGGTCAGAATCGTGGCTGCAAGCAGGTATTGCAAGCCATGATCCTTGACCAGCGTAATCATCAATAGTGCCATTGCACCTGTAGCCGCAGAAATCATGGCAGGACGACCACCGAAAAAGGCAATGGACACGGCAATACAGAAAGAGGCATATAAGCCGACTTGCGGATCGACACCGGCAATCGCAGAAAAGGCAATAGATTCAGGAATCAGGGCGAGTCCAACCACCAAACCTGCCAGTACATCAGTCCGGATATTGGAAAACCATTCTTCTTTTTTCAGGTTAATCACGAAATATCATCTAAATTTTGAGAACCTGCGTATCTTAAACAGATACAGATAAAAATCTACACAAGATTGACTTGCAAAAACCTGTAAATTCCTCAATATTGAATATGTAACTGTGCTGAATCACAGTTACGCTTTTTTGCAATTTACAGGTTTGATCACTTGAAAGTTTGTCAGAAGCGATTTAAAACATTGAGAAGTGTATAACAAGGATCAGAAATGAAGCTTTACTATTCGCCAGGCGCGTGCTCTTTGGCAGCTCATATTATTTTAAATGAAATTAATGTCGATTTTGATTTGGAACGTGTTGACTTAAAAACCCATAAAACAGAAAAAGGTGCAGATTATTACGAAATTAACCCGAAGGGTTATGTACCAGCATTAGAAATTAATCCGGGTTTAATTCTTACAGAAAATGTTGCAATTTTACCGTTTCTTGCTCAACACGATCCAAAACAAGATCTGATTCCACCTTCTGGCATGGGACGTGCCAAAGTGCTGGAGTGGTTAGGTTATCTCAACTCAGAGTTGCATGATGCTTATGCTGTATTCTTCACTGGAAAATTATCAGATGAAGCCAAAGAAAAAGCCTATGCAGAAATTGACCGTTTATTGAGTTATATCGATAAGGCGATTGGTGAATCGGACAATGATTATCTGGTCGACGATAATTTCGGTCCGGCAGATGCTTACCTGTTTGTTCTGACCAACTGGTCGAACCAGATTGAACATAATCTGAGTCCATATAAAAATATTATTCATATCCGTAATAAGGTTGCAGAACGTCAGTCTGTACAGATTGCAATGCGTGATGAAGGTTTGATTCCTTAATACTAAAATTTTGAAAAAGCGTCATAAGGCGCTTTTTTTATTGCTTCCAAAGTAATTGTTGATATTTAGTCAATAATGATTTGCAAAATCACTGCTTTTTAGCAATAAGCAGAGTCCATATAGTGTCTGCATAAATTTTTGGTTTCAGGTTCTTTCCATGAAAAATATTTTATTAATTAATGGCGCAAAAGCTTTTGCCCACTCAAATGGTCAGTTAAATGATACTTTGGCCGAACTGGCTCAAGAAGTATTAACAAAGCTGGGGCATCAGGTTCAGGTAACTCGTGCTGACAATGAATATGATGCAAAAGCAGAAGTAGAAAAATACCTTTGGGCAGATACGGTCATTTACCAAATGCCAGGCTGGTGGATGGGTGCGCCGTGGCCAGTGAAAAAGTATATTGATGATGTTTTTACCGAAGGGCATGGCAGCCTGTATGCAAATGATGGTCGCTCACGTTCAGATGCTTCAAAAAAATATGGCTCAGGTGGCCTGATTCACGATAAAAACTATATGTTATCTCTTACCTGGAATGCACCGATGGATGCGTTTACAGATACCGAGCAGTTTTTTCATGGCGTGGGTGTAGATGGCGTTTACCTACCTTTTCATAAAGCCAACCAATTCCTGGGGATGCAAGCTTTACCGACATTTATTGTGAATGATGTAATTAAAGCCCCTGAAGTTGAAGCGTATATCGCACAGTATCGTGAACATTTAACTCAAATTTTTGCTTAATCAGGAGATATGACCATGCTAACCGTTATTGCTGAAATCATCTGTCATTCGGAACAAGATATGAAAACAGTGCTGGATTCATTTAACAACATCCGCGCACAGGTATTACAAGAGCCAGGCTGTCATCTTTATGATGTCTATATTGATCATCTAGAGATTGAGAGCCGATTACAGACCAAAGTGCCTTTTTCAATCATGATGTTTGAAAAATGGGAAAGTATTCAGCATCTGGAAACCCACATGCATAGTGTAAATATGCAGCAACATGCTAAAGCCACTAAAGGTGCGGTTGCGAGTGTAAAGATTCGAATTTTAGAAGCACTTTAAGCTGTAATTCTCAGTTTGAAAGAGTTTGTAATATTTAATTTTATTCGAACTCTTGTGGCTGATTAAATTGAACCTGTTCAAGTTTCAGTGCGTAGCGGTGTTTTAAGGTGGACCATTGAACTTTGGCAGGTTGAGGCTGTTCTGCAAATTCATTTTCATCTGTTGTAGTTTTTACCTTGCCTGTTAAAAAGTTAATGCTTCGTGCTGTACTCTCACCCGAAGCACGGTGAAAATCATCTACATCATAGCCGATCAGCTTAAAAGCATTATTTTGGTATCGGAATGTATAAGTATGATTGGTGACATACCATGAACCACAACTTAGCCAGTAATGTAAATGAACCCGAAGTACACCTTTTTGAATGCTTAAAGCTTCGGATTCACCAAGTGGATCAGTGAGGCAAGGCGACTCTACATCACCTTCGGTTGGCAAAGTAGTATTGCTAGCTGCAAGCTGATAACCATTTGCCTGCTTGAATAAAATCAAAAGTTTTCGTTTGTTTATATTCAGAACATCATTACCTACACCTGCATTTGCAACAAAGTTTTCGGGATTAGTATCTTCAATAATCAGTGCGAGGTCCGCTTGACCGTCCTGATTTAAATCACCT
Source organism: Acinetobacter sp. YH12235 (assembly GCF_013417705.1). Taxonomy (NCBI): domain Bacteria; kingdom Pseudomonadati; phylum Pseudomonadota; class Gammaproteobacteria; order Moraxellales; family Moraxellaceae; genus Acinetobacter; species Acinetobacter sp. YH12235. Next base: position 38,041 of record NZ_VPDL01000021.1, read on the forward strand.
TGCGCTTTTTCTAAAATTTTCCAGTTTTTCGGAACAAAAGATTGATAGTTTGAATTTAGAGAACTGCCTATCTGAGGTGTTGCACATGCACTTTGTGTAAATGCTATACACAGCAGGGTGCTAAATAGGAAAGGCAGTTTGATTTGATGAAGCATCGGTTTAAATTCCTTTTATTTATAATTTTATTGATGGTCAAAGCTGAGTGATAAGTTTAACCAACAAGGTTAAGTCATCTCTTTGAATAATGAATAGGTATTTATGGTGAACTGTAAAGCTTTTTATAAATTCAACTATTAGATATTAACTTTCTATTTGAAATAATCCAAATCAAGACGTGAATTTTTAATATTTAATTTTCAAAGTTGACCTGGGTATCTAAATTTAAAAGTTCAGGAGTTTGCTAGAAACTCCTGAACAGATCGACATGATTTAAATAATTTTTTGGGCCTCTAGCCTCGATTATTATTTAAAGAAATAACCGGTTTCAGGTGAGCTGGCATTGGCCATGCGTTTGCGTGGCATACGTCCGGCAAGAAATGCTTCACGACCTGCTTCAACTGCCTTACGCATCGCAGAGGCCATCAAGACCGGATTTTGTGCTGCTGCAATCGCCGTATTCATCAGTACGCCGTCACAGCCCAGTTCCATGGCAATCGCTGCATCACTGGCTGTACCGACACCCGCATCGACCAGCACAGGGACTTTGGCATTTTCTTTAATGATTGAAATGGTATGCGGATTCAGAATCCCAAGGCCAGAACCGATCAGGCTACCCAAAGGCATGATTGCTACGCAGCCCATACTTTCCAGTTCTTGTGCCACAATCGGATCATCTGAGGTATAGACCATGATTTCAAAACCGTCATCAATCAGGGTACGCGCTGCTTTCAAGGTCTCGGTAATATTTGGATAAAGGGTCTTTTCATCGCCCAGTACTTCAAGTTTTACCAGGTTATGACCATCCAGTAGTTCACGTGCCAGCATACAGGTACGTACTGCGCTATTGGCATCAAAACAGCCCGCAGTATTTGGCAAAATGGTGTATTTTTCTGGTGGAACCACTGAAAGCAGGTTTGGTTGGTCCGGATGCTGGCCAATATTCACCCGGCGAATAGCAACCGTTACAATTTCTGCACCGCTGGCCTGAATGGCCTGATCTGTTTCATTTAAATCTTTATATTTGCCTGTGCCTACTAAAAGACGAGACTGGAATTGGCGTGAACCGATCTGTAATAAATCTTGCATAATTGTTCCAAGTGTTATTAGCCGCCACCGACTGCGTGAATAATTTCTATTTTGTCCGCTTCGCAAATGGGCGTTTCACCCAATCTGCTTTTAGAAATAATCATTTCATTGACCTCAACTGCAAAGCGCTTACCCTCAAGCGCCAGACTTTGAACCAGTTCCAGCAGGTTCTTGCATTGAGTTTCTTGTTGTTCGCCATTGATATACACCAGCATCTTGGCAACCCTCCATGATTATTGATTAAAGCATCAGACCTATTTGAGGTATTTTACGGCATTCCAGGCCAGAATTAACCAGCCAGCAATCATTAAGGCACCACCAATTGGCGTAATTGCACCTAAACCGCGCGGCAGACCCAGTGCCATGATATAGAGTGAGCCACAGAACAGGAAAATTCCCGCCTGAATCAGGAGAAAACTCCATTTGATTGGCAATTCAGAAATCACTCGGCTGATCACTGCCAGAATAAGTAAGCCAAGAGCATGGTAGAAGAAATAATCTGTGGCCGTTTGCCACCAGGCCAACTGTGCTTCAGTCGCTCGAGTCTTTAAACCATGGGCACCAAATGCACCGAGCATGACTGCAAGCGCAAGATTAAGTGCTGAAATCGCAATCCACATTTGAATTGATCTTCCCAATAAAGTTTGCGCTTAACCTTAGCATAAAAGCCAAGGCTGAAACACGGCATTAAAAGACAAAAAAGCCTTCATATATGAAGGCTTTTCTAAGATTAGTAGCTTATTAATTCAACACGTCAGTTTGAAGACATTGCCACTTTGATTTTTTCCATTGCATTCTTTTCAAGCTGACGGATACGTTCGGCGGAAACATTATATTCAGCTGCCAGTTCATGCAAGGTTGACTTTTCATCATCCAGCCAGCGACGCTGCAAGATATTACGGGAACGGTCATCTAGCTGTTCCATCGCTTCATGCAGGGCAGAGGTGCTTTGTTCCTCATAGTCCTCATTTTCAATCAGACGTGCCGGGTCATAACGGTTGTCTTCCAGATATAGTGCTGGAGCAACGTGAGTTGAATTTTCATCATCATCGTCACCTGATGCTTCAAATGCTGCATCATAAGCCGTCAATCGGCCTTCCATTTCCAGTACCTGTTCTGGTGTTACATTCAGGTCATTGGCAATCGACTGAGCTTCTTCAAGCGTTAACTTTTTAGAAGACTTTTTCAGGCTACGTAAATTGAAGAACAGTTTACGTTGCGCTTTAGTGGTCGCAATTTTGACAATACGCCAGTTACGAATTACATATTCATGAATTTCAGCTTTGATCCAGTGCACCGCAAATGACACCAGACGTACGCCCATACTAGGGTCAAAACGCTTAACGGCTTTCATCAGGCCAAGGTTGCCTTCCTGAATCAGGTCGCCTTGAGGCAGGCCATAACCCGCATAACTACGTGCAATATGGACTACGAAACGCAAATGGGACATGACCAGCATTTTTGCTGCGTCCAGGTCTTGGTCGTAGTAATAGCGTTCGGCCAACTCTTTTTCTTGTTCGGCCGTTAAAATAGGAATTTGATTGACAGTGCTAATATAAGCACCAAGATTGACACCTGGCGCCGATAATGACAGGGGCATCAATTGATTGCGGCTGTCACTCATGTGTTCTCCTTGAAGTGCGGGGGATTTAACCCTTAACTAGGTTCTATCTTAATCCAAACTCTCCTCAAATAATGGATATTTGGGTAGAGAAATGTAAACTTTTATACGAGTATGGAGAGCATCCAGTTTAATTGAAAATTTTTAAGATTCAATCAGGTAGTGATACTCGGTTGCAGAAATCTGTTGAGATTCGCATTTTAACTGATGCATTTGGCAATACCGTGTAACATCAGTTTGACTATATGGATCTGATGACTTTAACAAGAATGTTTTGCCCTGATCTGCTTTTAATGCACGCTTTAACATCAGGAGCGGCATCGGACAGGGTTTACCCATGGCATCAATAATATGCGCTTGACCGTGGTTATCACTCATTTCCGTTTTATTCATATCGCAAAAAAAGGCTATAAATATTAGCAAATAGGATGCCAAAACCCAACTATTTAGCTAAAAAGTTACATGAAATAATATATATAATTTTTCTGATATATATTGTGAAAAAAAATAACTAAATCAAAAGGAACAAAGCTAAAAAATATCTATTAATTGTCATAAACCCATGTTAAGCTCGTTGCGTATTTAGGATTTCAGATAAACAAATTGATTGTTTTTCGCCCTATACACAATGGATGTAACCGGGATTTTGTTAATAGTTTTACAGAATGATTACAAGCTTAAAAATAATATTTTCAAACTTGTTTGCTCTGCTGTTTGCAACACCGGGTGGTCCTTTTTTTAGTATCAATGAGGATTAACTTATGACAGCTGCTCGTGAACAAGGCGTAGTTAAATGGTTCAACGACACTAAAGGCTTCGGCTTTATTCAACGCAACGGCGGTGATGACGTATTCGTTCATTTCCGTGCTATTCAAGGCGAAGGCCACCGTTCACTTCGTGACGGCCAACGTGTTGAATTCAGTGTAGTTAAAGGCCAAAAAGGCTTCCAAGCTGAAGAAGTTCAACCATTAGACTAATCTTCGGATTAAGCTAATAAACGCCCCAATATAAATTGGGGCGTTTTTTGTTTATACTATTCCATCTTAGTGATTATCAAATTAGAGCAGTGCTTTATGTCATCTGGTTTTGAAACCTTAAATTTACATCCCCAACTGAAAAAGGCAATTGATGCTTTAGGCTTTACTTCCATGACGCCGATTCAGCAGAAGGTTTTAAAATTCACCTTGGCAGGACATGATGCTATTGGTCGTGCACAAACGGGTACGGGTAAAACTGCCGCATTCCTGATTAGCGTGATTAATGATTTGCTGAATAATCCGGTAAAAGAACAGCGTTATCGTGGTGAACCGCGTGCTTTGATTCTGGCACCGACTCGTGAGCTGGCATTACAGATTGAAAGCGACGCGCATGAGCTGACTAAATTTACGGATCTAAGTGTCGTAACACTTCTGGGTGGTGTAGATTTTGACAAGCAGAAAGCTCAATTGGATAAAGCGCCAGTCGATATCATGGTTGCTACTCCAGGGCGTCTGATTGATTTTGTCGAGCAAAAAGAAGTCTGGCTGGATCAGATTGAATTCCTGGTGATTGATGAAGCTGACCGTCTACTGGATATGGGTTTTATTCCATCAGTAAAACGTATTGTGCGTTTCTCGCCACGCAAAGAGCAGCGTCAGACGCTGATGTTCTCTGCAACTTTTAGCTATGATGTCTTGAATCTGGCACAGCAATGGTTATTTGAACCGGTCACTGTCGAAATTGAGCCAGAGAAAAAAACCAATGCCGACGTAGAACAGCGTGTGTATATGGTGGCGAAAGCAGACAAATATAAGTTGCTGCAAGACATTCTGCGTGATGAGCCGATTGAAAAGGTCATGATTTTCGCTAACCGTCGTGATCAGGTACGTAAGCTATATGATCATTTAAAACGTGATGGTTATAAGGTGGTAATGCTGTCAGGTGAAATTGCCCAAGACAAACGCTTAAAAATGTTAGACCAGTTCAAAAATGGTAAACATAACATCATGATTGCGACAGACGTTGCCGGTCGTGGTATTCATGTGGATGGCGTATCTCATGTGATTAACTTCACTTTACCTGAACAGTCCGATGATTACGTACACCGTATTGGTCGTACTGGTCGTGCGGGAACGCGTGGTGTAAGTATCAGTTTCCTGGCGGAAGATGATGCGTTCTATTTGCCAGAGATTGAAAAAGCGATTGGACAAAAATTACCGCTGACCCGTTTGGAAGGCTATTGCTAATCTAAACTGCAAAAAAACCGCTCTTTAAGAGCGGTTTTTTATTACTGCATATGTTGAAGCTTATTTGGCTTCACAGCGGAACGTTAAAACAGTCTGATAATCATCATTCTGGTTCAATCCGGTGTTGGTGCCGGCAATATTGCCTAATACAGTCGCAGCAGCCTGAATCATTTGTCCGGTCTGTTCATCGACTACACCTTTTAGTGCACCATTATAAGAAGTTTTTTCATCCAGAATAATCGCAGTTGCTTTAGAGCCACATGTTTTGCTGGCTGCATTCACTGCATTATTTTTAGAGGTTAACTGGTTTTTACCTAATCCTGTTACTTCAAACTGATTATTTTCCTTTTGAACCGCTACTGAAGTCGGGTTAGATGCACAGGCAGTTAAAAGTAGAGCTGAAGCTGCTAATCCGCTGATCGCAATTGTTTTTTTCATCATAAAATCTCGCTTGAAAACAGAACTGGGAATATTGAAACACAGTAAAAAGCACAGAATTAGGAGCTGTTGTATAAGTTTGGCAATTTTTGATGTTGCTCTATGAGAGAAAAGTGAATGAAAGAGACATTTTATTGATTCCACGGAAAATATTGTAATCTTCCTTAAATATTTTCAAGGTAGAGGTATTTGCAAGTTTCTAGAGTATTGTTAGTGTAATATGCTAATCTTGACCGTAGTTTTTAAGTTATAGATCTATAAAGCAATGACGGAATCTGTGGTCGACATCGTTCATCAAAATATTCACCAACGTCAATCAATAGGACATTTGCTGGCACCTGCGCCGAATGCAGAACAGTTAGAAATGGCATTTAAAGCTGCTTTGACAGCACCGGATCATCACCGGTTAAAACCTACCACTTTTGTGATCATCCCGGATGCGCAACGTGAAGCATTTGGTGAACTGTTATCGCGAGCACTGATAGATCTGGGTCAAACTGAATCAGCTCAGATTGAACGGGTCAAGAATCATCCTTTTCGTGCACCTTTGCTGGTACTGGCATTAACCCGTTTGCAGGATCATCCGAAAGTGCCACATTTTGAGCAGATTTTGAGTTCAGGTGCCGCTATTCAAAACTTCTTGCTGTCTTTGCAGGCTCAAGGTTTTTCAACTATGTGGCGTAGTGGCGCAGTAGTAGAATCAAAATTTTTCAAGCAGTCGCTCGGCATTGGTAAGGATGATCTGGTTTCTGGCATTATCTATATCGGTACGGCGGCAAAAGCGATTGCACCACGTGCTGAAATCCAGACCCAGAATTATGTAAGTTATTGGAATCAAAACTAAGGCATTTCAAGACACAGGATATTAGAAAACAAGATGTCAGAATTAAATTTTACCGATTTGATTGAACCGGTAGTGGTCAACCAGAATACGGCTTTAAGAATTACAGTTTTAGGCGGTGGTAGTTTTGGTACTGCAATGGCCAATACCGCGGTTCGAAATGGCTGCGATACCATGATCTGGATTCGTGATCCGGAAGTAGCTGAAGATATTAATGCAACACATATCAATAAACGCTATCTACCGGATTTTAAGCTGGAAGAAAATCTGCTTGCTGTGTCCGATCTGGAGAAGGCTGTTCGTGATCGCGATATTATTCTAGTCGCGATTCCAAGCCATTCTTTCCGTGATGTGTTGCGGCAGATCAAGCCCTTTATCACATCTCAAGCCGTGATTTCCCTGACAAAAGGGATTGAGGCCAATACCTTCAGCTTTATGAGTGACATCATTCGTGAAGAATTACCGGAAGTGCCTTATGGTGTGTTGTCTGGTCCAAACCTGGCCAAGGAAATTGTCGCAGGTCAGCCGGCAGGTACGGTGATTGCCAGTGAATCTGAACTGGTACGTTATGCAGTGCAACAGGCACTCCATAGTGCATTATTCCGTGTTTTTGCCAGTGATGATGTACATGGCGTAGAACTGGGCGGTGCGCTGAAAAATATTTATGCGGTCGCGATGGGGATGGCGGCTGCCTATAATGTTGGTGAGAATACCAAGAGTATGATTCTGACCCGTGCTCTAGCGGAAATGAGTCGGTTTGCAGTCAAGCTGGGTGCAAATCCGCTAACTTTCTTGGGGCTTTCAGGTGTAGGTGATCTTTTTGCCACCTGTAACAGTCCGCTGAGTCGTAACTATCAGGTTGGTTATGCATTAGGTAAGGGTAAAACCTTAGAGCAGGCGACGACTGAACTGGGTCAAACTGCGGAAGGGATTAACACGATTGTGCAGGTAAAAGCACGTTCAGAGGAGCTGGATGTGTATATGCCGATTACAACTGCTTTGTATGAAGTGATCTTTGAAGGAGCGCCGCCGCTGACGATCGCTTTATCCTTGATGAAAAATGGTCATCGCAGTGATGTCGAATTTGTCTTGCCACATCATCAAGTCTGATCTATAACACAGGAAGAGCGATGATTATGATGCTGACTGATGATCGTGGCGACCAAATAAATAGGGAAATAAGATGCAACTGACTTTAGTGCGACATGGCGAAGCCGCGCCACCAGTGAGTGGGAATGATAGCAAACGTCCCTTAACGGAGCGCGGGCATCAACAGGCGGAACAGACAGCGCAGTATTTAAAGGACATCATCGAACCGGAAGTATTTGTGGTCAGTCCTTTATTGCGTGCGCAAGAAACTCTGGCGCATTTACAGCACTATTTTAAAGATGTGCCCGTGGTGATCTGTAATACCATCAAGCCTGATGATGATGCTAAAGTTGCAGTTGAATGGTTATCGCAGTTGCCGTATGAGTCCATTGCGGTGGTTTGTCATATGAATGTTGTGGCGCATATTGCCTCCATTCTCGTGACTGAGTCTTTTCATCCATTTCATTTATCAGAAGCACGTATTTATGATCAGGCCGTGATTGCACCAGGCTTATCAACACAAGTTAAAAGCTTTATTCCAACAGTATAAAAACCAATTAAAACGGTAGAACACAATCGATGTTGTATTTATGGATGCCGGAAGCCAATGGGGTTTGGCAATGGTCAAAGGGGGAGTTCTGGAACACTGCTGCAACACTTGAGCAGCTGATTCAGGATATTCAGGCTTATCATGGTGAAGAGGCGACGGTCTTTTTTCCAAGTCGTCATGTGCAAATTTTGCAGCAGACTTTGCCAAAGAGCCAATATAAAAAAATGGGCAATGATGGCATTAAATATCTGTTAGAAGAATATGTAGTACTGCCTGTCGATACCATGAAAGTGCTGCATCATTTTCAGCAGCCTGACCAGATCAGTATTCTGGGGATTGCAAATTCTACAGTTGAAACTTTGCAGCATGCCCTGAATTTGATTCCTGTTAAACTCGCTGCATTATTGCCAGACTTTCTGGTTTTGCCAGTGCCTGAACATGCGCAGCAGCGCGTTATTGCACAAATTGGTGGGCATTTGCTGGTACGTGAAGCTGAATATATCGGCCAGTCAGTGGATGATCTGAGCCTTTATCTGGATTTTCAGTCTAAAGATCTGGAATATCAGGTTAGCAATCTCAGCCCTGAACAAATGAGCAGTTTAGAAGCGGTAGCAACACGTGAACAATTAAACTCGTTCCAATATACGTTGCCAATGCTAAAAAAACCGAAACAGCATCCATTTAATATCCTGCCAAAGGGTAAATCGGATCATACTGTTTCCGGTTACTGGAAAGCCTGTGCGGCGGTTTTTCTTGGGATTTTAGTACTACAGTTTACTTATGATGCGGTGCGCTGGTATCAATATAAAAAAGTCGCCAATACCACTGCGATGCAGGCGATTGACCAGTTTAAATATTGGTTCGGACAAAATTATCCGGTCACTGAGCAGAATATTAAAAGTCAGTTTGAAGCCCAGCTTCGTCAAAGTCAGACTGCGGATACTCAGGCTTTGCAGCTCATTAGCCGAGTCGGGCCGGTGTTGATGCAAAACCAGATTGTGGCACAGCGTGTCAATTATGATCCGTCTGGATTGAGTCTGCAGTTACAGTCCAATTCATCTGAAAGTTTAAATACTTTGACCAAGCAACTGGGGCAGCAGGGCTTTAAAGTAGAATTGGGGAATATACAGGCGAATGGAACAGGCGCCGTAGGACTGGTGAAAATACAATAATGAAAGCTATTGAAACCTTACAGAACCGCATGGATCTGCAAATTGAAAAACTGACCGATTATCTGGATCGTTTGTCAGCACGTGAACGCATTCTGGTGATCTTTACCACGATCTTTGTGTTGGTGACCGCTGTTACAAGTGCACTCTGGGCGATGCATCAGGCAGCAGATACCCAGCAGAAACGTTTAAATGATCTAAAAGATACGCTGGTCTGGATGCAAAGCAATGCGGTCACCATGAAGCCGGCAGGAGACTTGCAATTAGATGCAGCAGAAAAAGTGCAACGCATTGCCCAGCAACAAGGGCTGTCGGTTGCATCACAGCAAATGGATGGAAAAATTCAGTTGATGCTGTCTCACGAAAATTATTCTGTGCTGGCCAACTTCCTGACGCAGCTGGCGCAGATGGGGCTAAGTATCGAGAAAATGGAACTAAATAATGAAGCAGGGCAGATTAAATTAACAGCGACTGTGCAATAACTGGTAAAAATAAAGATTTGCAAAGCATGGTTTTTTTGTCAGCCTATGCCTATAATATGCCGACTTAAAAAGCAGTAGACTTTTCTAGATATGTTGTATTCTCTAGCCCGCCCTTTGTTGTTTTCTTTAGCACCAGAGCGTGCACATGAGCTGACACTATCACTATTAAAATCATCCCATAAAATGGGCATGATGCGTCAAAATGTTGCTGTGAAACCTGTGACCTGTATGGGAATCGAATTTCCTAATCCGGTCGGTCTTGCAGCAGGGTTAGATAAAAATGGTGCCTATATTGATGCCTTGGCCAGTCAAGGCTTTGGTTTTATTGAAATTGGTACCATTACTCCACGCCCGCAACCTGGTAATCCTCATCCACGTTTATTCCGTCTTCCGAAAGCCAAAGCGATTATTAACCGTATGGGTTTTAATAATGATGGTGTGGACAAACTGATTGAAAACGTTAAAGCTGCAAAATTTAAAGGTGTACTGGGAATCAATATCGGTAAAAACGCTGATACTCCGGTAGAAAAAGCAGTAGATGATTACCTTATTTGTTTAGAAAAAGTCTATAATTATGCTTCCTATATCACCGTTAATATTTCTTCTCCAAATACCAAGAACCTGCGCAGTTTACAAAGTGGCGATGCACTGACTGAATTGCTGGAAACGCTGAAGAATCGTCAGCTGGAACTGGCTCAGGAACATCAGCATTACGTTCCTCTGGTATTAAAAGTTGCACCGGATCTTGAAGCTGAAGATATTGCCTTTATTGCCAAGCAGTTATTGCAATACAAGATTGATGGTCTGATCGTGACCAATACCACATTGTCACGTGAAGGTGTGGAAGGTCTGGAGCATGCAGAAGAAGCGGGCGGTTTATCAGGCGCGCCAGTCTTTGAGAAAAGCACGGCATGTCTGGCTGCATTTGCAGAGGAATTAAAGGGACAAATTCCATTGATTGGTGTGGGTGGTATTCTTTCAGGTGCGGATGCGCTGGCCAAGAAAAAAGCTGGTGCAAGCCTTGTACAAGTCTATAGTGGCCTCATATATACTGGGCCGGAACTGGTTAAAGACTGTGTAGCCGCGCTTTAAGTCCTATGAATGCCATTGATATCTTTCTACTGATTATCTTGCTCATTGGAGGGCTCAACGGTTTGCGCCAAGGATTTATTAAAGCCTTTGCGAACTTAGTGGGATGGATTTTTGCCTTGATTATTGCGGCGAAATATTCAACACTACTTGCGCCCTCAATGGTTGCTCTCAGTACAGATCCAGTGGTACAGAAGATTGCAGCCTTTGCCTTTATCGTTCTGATGATTGTGGTACTCACCTGGATTGTCACCTTTCTGCTCAACCGCATTTTAAAAACCCTGAAACTTGGTCCGCTGAATCGTCTTGCGGGGGGTGTTTTCGGCAGCCTGAAAGGTTTGCTGATTGTCCTGATTACCATGCAGGGCATTGGTCCGTGGGTCGAAAGTTCGCCGCACTGGAAGCAGTCTAAATTTATACAGGTCTTATTGCCATATGCGCCTTGGGCAACAGAGCTCTCCAAAGAAGCCGCAAATGGCGCCCTGCAACATATCAAGTCTGAAGGGGCACAGAAACCTTCAGATTCCTCATCTGAACCGGCATCCAAGGCCAAGAGTTCAGATGCGTCAACGAATAATCCTTTTTATTAATCCTAGCTTGTCTGCGAGGTTGCTATGTGTGGAGTAGTTGGTATAGCTGGTAAATCACCTGTTAACCAAATGTTGTTTGATGCATTAACGATGTTACAACATCGTGGACAAGATGCAGCTGGGATTGTGACTTGTCAGGAAGGCCGCCTGTTCCTGCGTAAAGATGTCGGTATGGTCCGTGATGTATTCCATACCCGTCATATGCGTGCTTTACAGGGTAATTATGGTATTGGTCATGTGCGTTACCCAACGGCGGGTACTTCAAGCAGTGCCGAAGCGCAACCATTCTACGTAAACTCACCTTATGGGATTACGCTGGCGCATAACGGTAACCTGACCAATGCTGAAGAAATTCATGATGACCTGTTTAAAACTGATCTGCGTCACATGAATACTGATTCAGATTCAGAAGTGCTACTAAACGTACTGGCGCACGAATTACAAAAACGTGGCAAGCTGGTACCTACCTCTGAAGATATTTTTCAGGCTGTAACGCGTGTACATGAGCGTTGTAAAGGTGGATATGCCGTTGTTGCGATGATTACCGGTCAAGGTCTGGTAGGCTTCCGTGATCCAAACGGTATCCGTCCATTAATTTACGGTTCGCGCGAAACAGAAAGTGGTATGGAATATATCATTGCTTCTGAATCTGTAGCGATTACGGCACTAGGCTTTAAGGTTGAACGTGATATCGAACCAGGTGAAGCAGTTTTCATTGATTCTGACGGTAACTTCTTTACCCAGCAATGTGCAGCGAATCCAGAATATCGTCCATGTATTTTTGAATATGTGTACTTTGCTCGTCCAGATGCAACTATTGATGGGATCTCTGTGTATAAAGCCCGTTTGAAAATGGGTGAGAAACTGGCACAAAAAATCCTGCGCGAGTGGGGCGATGAGCATGACATCGATGTGGTGATTCCAATTCCGGATACTTCGCGTACTTCGGCATTAGAATTAGCCAATATGCTAGGCGTGAAATTCCGTGAAGGTTTCATGAAAAACCGTTATATCGGTCGTACCTTCATTATGCCAGGTCAGCAACTGCGTAAAAAATCAGTACGTCAAAAACTGAACCCGGTTGAGCTCGAGTTCCAGGGCAAAAACGTTCTACTGGTCGATGACTCGATTGTGCGTGGTACGACTTGTAATGAAATTATTCAGATGGCACGTGATGCGGGTGCGAAAAAAGTATTCTTCGCTTCTGCGGCACCTATGGTGAAATATCCAAACGTATACGGTATTGATATGCCGGCGAAATCTGAACTGATCGCTTCTGAACGCAGTGTAGAAGAAATCCGTGAAATCATTGGTGCTGACCGTCTGATTTTCCAAGATCTGGAAGACCTGAAAGATGCAGTACGTACCAAAAAAGTTCCTCATTTGCGTGAATTTGACTGTTCTGTATTTGATGGTGTGTATGTCGCAGGTGGAATCAATGCTGAATACCTCGATCAATTAGAGCAAAAACGCAGTGATGGCGCCAAAAAAGGCGACAATTTTATTGATGTGAATATTGATGCAGCATCAGTTGACCTGACCGGTGTACGCGAAGTCTAAGCAATTAAAATCATGATGAAAAAGCGGGAATTTCCCGCTTTTTTGTTTTATGATGAGCCCAAGGAAAGACCAGATCAGTTAGGGTGGTAGATTGAAAAGCGTAGGATATGCTTTGGTCAAAAACAAGAATATGCTATTGCTAGCCAGCTTTTGTCTGATTGCGATACTATTAACAGTTCTGATTATCAATACAGTGGTTGGCCTGTTTGTTTTCTATGCTGATCCTGGCCAGTCGATATGGTGGCATGTCCTTAGTCCTTATCTGGTAGCACTGGTTTTGTTCTTGATGATTATTTCGGTCATCTATGAATTTTATACGTTTCGTGCCGGCGGCTATTCTTTAGCCCAGCAAATGGGCGCGCGTCGACTGAACCAAATGGAAAGTATTCCGGAAGAAAGTGCTGCACTACGGATCAATACTCAACTGGCAGATACGTTCCTGATTGAACCGCCAGCTATGTATGTCCTGCCGAATGAAGTGGGGGTCAATGCATTAACAGCGGGTTTTAGTCCACGTGATACTGCTATTATTCTGACTTGGGGTGCATTACAAACTCTTGATGAAATTGAACTTTATGGCTTGCTCAGTCATGAATTTAACAAGATTCTATCTGGTGAAACAGCTGAAAATACCCGCCTGAAAATTCTATATAGCAGTCTGACCACTTTTAGCCAGTGGGGCAGCAAGATTGCGAAGTTGGGGTTTTATCGAAATGATGTACCTCGGGAAAACAAGTTTGAAACCTTCTATGTCTCAATCGGAGCAGTCATCTGGTTGATTGGCAGCTTGGGTATTTTGATTACACGTTTTATTAAATATATTTCATTGGGCGGACGTACCTATAAAAATGACCAGAAAACCCGACGCCTGATTCAGAATGATGCCAATATTCAGACTTTATTGCGCATTCATGTGCATCATTCAGGATCACAGATCTATAGTGAATATGCCGAATCCATTTCACATATGTGTTTTGCCAATTCTTTAAGTCCACAGAACTGGTTGAATATTCATCCGAATATTAATCAGCGTATTTATGAATTAAATCCTGCCTTGATTCAGGATCTGCAGCTTGAAAATCTGAAGAAATTAAAAAACCAGCCTTTGTTTAGTCTGTTCCGCTCATTGGAAGATGTCGTACCTGAAAGCACAGCAGTCTGGGAATCCCCACAGCCTTTGCCTTTGTTACGCTTGTCTCCAATTAGCTTCGCCATTAAAGATGCCATCAAGCCATTGAATCCTGAACTACGTGCCAATATGCCGCGTCCGGAACTGATTGAGCGTGCTTTGCAAACTTCGACCGGTTCACGTGAGGTGATGGTCGCGATTCTGATGATCCGGCAATATCGTGAGTTTATTCCAACCGAGGCAGAGGTCAGTCGTGCGATTATTGATTCATTATTAAATCTGGATGGACGGGTACATATCTCGATTTTCCAGCAGGCCTGTAAAAATATTGGTGGAATGCCTACCACGGTGGCACGGCAGTTTTTAATGAAGCTGGCAAGGATTATTCAGGAAGATGGTGAAATCGGTTTGCTGGATGCCTTATTGCTAGAACGGGTGAAGTATGAACTGAATTTGCTGCCGATGCATACACCGACGTCTTTAGATGAAGTCAAACCACAGATTGTACGTCTGATTGATGCCTTGCTGCATGTGCAGCAGATTAACAGCGATAATCAGCTAGAGGTTCGGGAAAAGATTTTAAATCGTATTCTTAGCCCAAGAGAACTTGATCTGTATAGTGAAATCTCAGATGAGCCGATTGATTTGGCTGAGATTTTAAATGATATTGCAGGATTGTTATTACGTGATCGTTTGAGCATGTTGGGTATTGCAGAAGTTTGCCTGTGGAGCGACCGGATCATGACCCAGGATGAGCTGGATGTAATGGAACTTCTGTACTGGCGCTTGGGTTTTGAATCCAATGAAATTACCCAGCAAATGCTTAAGAAAAACAGCTTGATGATTATCTAGTATTTTTAAATTAATAAGATGTATTTAACTCCAGTTTTTCAAGAACTGATCTATAAGCCAACTTGCAGTAGAAAAAAGTAATCTTATAAATTGATTTCTATTCTGAGTTAAAATGACTCAAGAAAGAGAGTGAAAAGCTGGAAATAGTTCGGCAAAGAAAAGCGAATCCCGTTAAAATGTTCAACCTGAAATAGGTGATGAAGAAAAGATGATTGGGCATCAGCGTGACATACTGGCAACATTAGGAATCGATATCTGGATTCCCAAGGGCGACGTATGTCAGCAGCATCAGGTTTCGATCTGGCGTGATCAGGCCCCAGCAGAATTACATAGCGAAATCATCCTGCCACAACCGACTCAGATTGCTCCGGTAGAAAAAGCTCCTTTAATTGCGCCTGAGCCTGTTACAGTTGAAGCAAAAGCTGAAGTTAAAAGTGAAGTACCAGTAATTGTTGCATCAATTCAGGAACAGCGGGAAATTCTGCATATTCCGCCATTCAACTTGCAGGCTTTAAGCTTGGAACATTGCACGATTGTCATCGATGCCACAGAAATGACCGAGCAAACCCAGCATTTATGGAGCAATATCCAGTGTGCTCTGCAAAGTGAATTTTATGAATTAAACTGGCCATTTCCATGGATGAATCTACAAGATGGCCGAGGTGTTGAATCTTATATTCAGGGTTTTCTGGACATGATGAGCCTGGAAAAAAATATCATTTCCCTTGGCTCTATTCCGCATGTGACACATAATAAAATGATTCAACTGGCATCTTTACAGGAAATGCTGGATCAGCCCATACTTAAAAAACGCTTATGGCAATTTATGCAAAACAGGCCAGCGAACTCAGAATAATATTGATGTGGAATAGGGACATATGAAGCAAAAAGTGATTGTATTTAGCCAGATCGATCAGGATGTCCAAAAAAAACTCGAACAAAATTTTAATGTAGTAACTTTACAGCCGAAACTGGGCAATGTGCATGAGCAGTTGCTGGAACATGTGCGGGATGCCGATGGCATGATCGGGGCAGGAAGGTTGCTCAATCGCGATAATCTGGCACCAGCAACCCGACTTAAAATCATTTCTAGTGTCAGTGTAGGGTATGACAACTATGAAGTTGATTATCTGAATGAAAAAAATATCTATCTGACCAATACCCCCCATGTCCTGACTGAAACCACGGCAGATCTGGGATTTACGCTGTTAATGGCAGCTGCACGCAAAGTGGCTTATCTGGATCACTGGACCAAACAGGGACAATGGCACCGCACGACACGTGAAGCACAGTTTGGTATGGATATTTTCGGAAAAACGCTGGGGATAATCGGGCTAGGGCATATTGGGGCAGCAGTTGCACGCCGTGGATTTTACGGTTTCAATATGAATATCTTGTACCATAATCGCCATGAAAAACCGGAATTGGCTCAAGGGCTCAGTGCACAGTATTGTTCTCTGAATGAGCTTTTGCAGCGCTCAGATTTCGTGGTGGTTACCGTGGATTTAAATGCTGAGTCAAAAGCACTGATTGGAGCAGAACAACTGGCACAGATGCAGCCACATGCGGTGCTGGTAAATATCTCCCGTGGGCCTGTGATTGATGAGCAGGCTTTGATCGAAGCTTTAAAAGCCAACCAAATCTTTGCTGCGGGTCTGGATGTTTATGAGAAAGAGCCTTTAAAAGAATCAGAATTATTTGAACTGGATAATGTCATTACCTTGCCCCATGTCGGTTCGGCCACAGTGGCGACACGTCGAAAAATGGCTGAGCTGGCTTATCAGAATCTGGTTGATGTACTTGAAGGGCGGGTGCCACGCTATGTGGTGAATCCGCAAGTGATTGGTTCATCTAAGTAATATTAAATAACATTTTCCTGCATCAATGCTCATTTTTCGATGCTATATTCGAGACAGGTTGAAACTGAATTTTAGAGATTTTTCATTGAAACGTTTGGTATTGGCGTGCGGGTTAGGTCTGTGTGCAACGGCAGGACATAGTGATAATAATTATTTTAATCAGCCTGCTGCACAATTTTCTGTACCGGATATTGGTGCGGGCGTCGGATTGATCGATCAGCAAAAAGAACAAATGATCGGCGAAAAGGTCTATCGTCAAGTCCAGAAACAAATGCCTGTGATTCAGAATCCATGGCTTGAAGATCAGTTGCTTTCCGTATTTTCCCACATTCTCAGTCAGACCAAATTACAGCAACCGATTGGTTTAATGCTAATCAATGATCCGCAAATTAATGCTTTTGCAGTACCCGGTGGGTTATTTGCCCTAAATGCGGGTTTGATTAATTCTGCTCGAAATACGGATGAAGTGGCAGGGGTGATGGCACATGAAATTGCACATGTTACACAACGTCATTACAGTCGTTCGCAAGAAACCTTTAAAGGACAAGGACTGTTGGCCCTAGCAGGGATTCTGGTGGGTGCATTAGTCGCTTCACAGGCAGATGGTGATGCCGGTGCAGCAGTGATGATGGGTTCTCAGGCAGCACTACTTGATCAGCAATTAACTTATAGCCGTAATCAGGAACGTGAGGCGGACCGGATCGGAATGCAATATATGTATGCTGCCGGATACAGTCCGCACAGTATGGCGGATTTCTTTGAAGTGATGCATCGGTCCACTAGCCGTTTAAGCTTTATGCCAGATTTCTGGCTGACGCATCCTTTAACTACTGAGCGTATGAGTGAAGCGCGTTTGCGTGCCAATCAGTTGCCTGCGGTTAAGCGTAATTTAAATGATCAGGATTTTGAAATCATTAAATGGTATACACGGGTACTGTCACGTCAGACCACTGAACAACAGCTCAACTTGATGGTGCAACGCAATGATTTTCCTGGCCAGCTGGCTTTAACGGCTTATCAGCTTCAGCAGGGAGACTTTCAGGCGGCACAAGTCGCACTGGATCAAGCCAAAAAGCACAATAACATGCATCCTTTGCAGGTGTTATTTCAAACTGATATTTATCTGGGACAAAATCAGCTGGATAATGCGCTAAAAAGCATTAGTTCAGCCGCACGGATCATGCCGGAGAACCGTGCTTTAAATTATAAATATGCTGAAACCCTGATTCGTGCTAAACAGCCTGATCAGGCCAGAACGATTGTGCAGCGCTTTTTAAATAGCAATACCCGTGATGTTAGTGGCTGGAGATTAATGCAACTGGCAGCGAATGCAGCACCTGATTCATCGATAAAAGCCGCGAATGTCTTGCGTTATCGGGCTGAAGTGGAGTACTGGTCAGGCTATGAAGAAACTGCGATTAAGTCCTTAATACATGCTCAACGCATCAGCAAAGGCAATCAGTCTTTATCGGCAACGATTGGCCAGCGTTTAAAACAGATGCAGCAAACGCGACAGTTTAAAATTTAAGTCTATTTTTCTAATGATTTTTAGCTTCAGTAGATATAGCCGAAGTTCACTAAATCACGCTACAATCCGGGCAAAGCTAAGTTGTCTATTTTAATTATTTTATGAAAAAAATATTATTGGGTTTATTGATATTGGGGTACGGCGGTAATGTATTGGCGGCTAGTGCAGCAGAATACGTACAGTCCGTTGAGCAGATTAATGCTGATTATCAAAAAGAATCACGCCAGTTTTTAAAAGGTTTAAATCCACAGCAGCAGGGTTTTAGCGCATCGCAGAATCAGCAGTTTTGCGCGATTGTGCAGCGCTATGTGGATCGTTTATATAAAGCGGCAGACCAGAACCGGGCTTATCTGGATCGTCAGTATCAAAATGTAGGCAAGCAGGATGTCATACTGCAGGTAAAATCTTCAAAAGAGATGCAGTTGCTGAAACGTTATAATGTGGATTGTAATTTACAGTAAGAATAAATAAGAAAATGCTGAGAACTGTCCGGAATGGAGGCAGTTCAACGCAGATTTAGATTTGAAATAGAATGGGGGAATTAAGCAAGTTTTGCTTTAATTTTTGCTGAAACTTGTGCAGGATCGGCGCGCCCGGCTATGAGCGGACGCAGAGAATTCATCACCTTACCCATATCTTTCATGCTAGTAGCTTGTTGCGCTTCAATTATTTGCGCAATCAGGGAATCAAGTTCTTCCTCAGTCATAGCTTCTGGTAGAAATTGAGAGAGAACCTCAACTTCGGCTTGTTCCTTACTAGCTAAATCATCTCGACCAGCGCCTTCAAAGGCTTTGATCGATTCTTTACGTTGTTTAATTTGCTTTTCAATGACCGCAAGAACTTGAGCATCGTCAAGTTCTTTACGCTCATCGACTTCGATTTGCTTAATTGCTGCTTGCAGACTACGAATGACCGTCAACTTTGACATATCTTTGGCACGCATGGTGGCTTTCAATACGTCAGTAATCTGGTTTTTTAAAGTAGTCATTATTTATTCCAAGCAGTCAATCACAAATTAATCTTAGTAAAGGCGAGTAGTACGTACTGATTCACGCGCCAATTTCTTTTGGTAGCGTTTAACAGCAGCAGCTTTTTTACGTTTACGTTCTTGAGTTGGTTTTTCGTAGAATTCACGTTTACGAACGTCAGCAAGAACACCCGCTTTTTCGCATGAGCGTTTGAAACGACGGATAGCTACGTCTACTGGTTCGCCTTCTTTCAATTTAACTTGTGGCATGAAGAATCCTCATTAAGTTATGGATAAGATCAGGGCCGAATTGCCCTCGATCACAAGTGAAGGTCAGTATTTTACTCATTTACATCTCATATCACAAGTCTATAATAGTTGCTGCAATAGATTTGATACAGGTTATAGGCAGTTTAATGATCGTTTTAGGCTTGGAAACGTCGTGTGATGAAACAGGACTTGCGCTGTATGACAGCGAGTTGGGTTTGCGCGGACAGGTGCTGTACAGCCAGATTAAACTGCATGCTGAATATGGCGGCGTCGTACCAGAACTGGCTTCGCGCGACCATGTGCGTAAACTCATTCCCTTACTGAATGAACTGCTTGAACAAAGTGGCATCAAAAAATCAGAAATTGATGCGGTGGCCTATACCCGTGGTCCGGGCCTGATGGGCGCGTTAATGACTGGCGCACTGTTTGGTCGGACTTTGGCCTTTGCCTTAAATAAACCGGCAATTGGTGTGCACCATATGGAAGGTCATATGCTGGCACCATTACTTTCTAAAACGCCACCAGAATTTCCATTTGTGGCATTACTGGTGTCTGGTGGTCACTCACAGCTCATGGCCGCTTATGGCATTGGACAATATGAATTACTCGGTGAATCGATTGATGATGCGGCGGGTGAAGCATTTGATAAAGTTGCGAAAATGATGGGTCTGCCATATCCGGGCGGCCCGAATATTTCCAGACTAGCTGAGCAGGGCGATCCGAACGCCTTTGCTTTCCCACGTCCAATGCTGCATCAAGGTTTGGAGTTTTCATTCAGTGGTTTAAAAACTGCAGTTTCTGTTCAAATGAAGAAACTCGGTGAAGAAAGACGTGATGCAGATATCGCTGCGAGCTTCCAGGAAGCCATTGTCGATACACTTGTTAAAAAATCAGTGAAGGCATTGAAACAGACTGGCTTAAAACGTCTGGTGATTGCTGGTGGTGTAAGTGCCAACAAGCGTTTACGTGAACGCCTGGAAGCAGACTTGGCGAAAATCAAAGCCACCGTGTACTATGCAGAACCTGCGCTGTGTACCGATAATGGTGCGATGATTGCCTTTGCGGGTTATCAACGTCTAAAAGCCGGACAGCAAGATGGTTTGGCTGTGACCACAACTCCACGTTGGCCAATGACAGAATTGACGAATCCGGCAGAAGCTTGATTTAAAGATTCAGGATGAAGAAAAGGGGCCTTAAGCCCATTGCTGTCCCACAATTTTTCACAAGAGGAAGCTCAAATGAGCTTCCTCTTGTTTTATGGGTATTTTATCGGGTGAAAATAAAGCTTTTAAAGTTCTTCTTTCAAACAAATTCACTTGAATTATTC
>NZ_VPDL01000022.1:0-58218 GCF_013417705.1 Acinetobacter sp. YH12235
ATCAATTACGCAAAATAATTCGGTACTATTAAACATCGGGACTAGAGTTTTAAGTTTTGTGTGGTAACTCAACTGATGGCTCTAGTCCTCTTATTTTTCAAGTCAATTTTTTATCCGCGATTCGGGTTAATTAGAAGAAGTTAAAAAAAATTTTAGTAAAAAATGAACTTTATCAAATTATTTTACTTCTTTTGCACGTAAATGGTTCTCACTAACCTCCTTTCTACAAAATCGTGCAGCACCAACTTCTTGATCTGGCGCATTAATACCTTCTTGATTAAACATCACCTTAGCTGTTTTAAACATAATTTTAAAATCTAGCCAAATACTATTTTGCTCAACATATTGAACGTCCAAGTCGAATTTTTCTTCCCAAGATAAGTTATTACGTCCACTGACTTGGGCAAGCCCTGTCATGCCGGGTTTTACCTCATGTCTTCGCATTTGTTCAGCCGTATAATGTTCTAGAAATTCTTTCATTTGAGGTCTAGGCCCAACAATACTCATATCACCTTTTAAGACATTTATAAGCTGAGGCATTTCGTCCAAGCTGGTAGAACGTAGTTTTTGACCGAATGGTGTAATTCGAAATTTATCTGGTAAGGGATTACCTTCTTGGTCAAATGCATTTCTCATAGACCGAAACTTAATCATTTTAAAGAGCTTTCCATTTTTACCAGGTCGTTCTTGATAGAAGAAAATTGGTGAGCCTAGATTTCTACGTACTTTATAAGCAATGACGATAAAAACTGGCAATAATATAAATATAGCAGCAAGCGAAATAATAATATCGATTAATCGCTTAACAACTTTTATATCACTCCTAAAAAGGTCAGCACTAGAATATAGATGAGGGTAAGATGTTAAGGCATTTTTTAAAATTAGATCTTTCTTCCCCCGATAATACCAGGATTTTTTTTTCTCTAGCTTAGCCACTTTATTTATCCGTGGAGAAAATTGAATGATTTGGTTCTTATACCCTTCTTTTTCTACAAGATTTTTTTTTAAGAAAATATTATCTTTTTCAATAAATAACGATTTACGTGTTGTAATAGAGCTTTTTACAAAGTTTTCGATCTTATTTTTTTCTTGTTGTAGATCCATTAATAAACACCTCACTATGTCTATCTACGCATCATATCAATTGTATTTTTATTAAAGTAGAGAGACTATTGTTAGCCAATTTCATATTTTAGTTTTTTAGAAATATTATTATTATTTTTATTAAAATATATATTTAACTAAATTTAGTTAAATTTCACCTAATAAAAAACTTAAGTTTATATTTTTTCTATAAATATTAGCCACTTATATTAAATTAAAATAAATAATTTATAATTACACTAGATCAGTTAATAATGAAATATATTTCATTATTAAGGTAAATAATTTTTTAAAATATAGCAAATCTCACACTAAATAAAATGTGACAAAATGTAATTTATTTATAAATAATGAGTCTTATATCACAATAAAATACTATTTTAAGCTTATAATTAAATATATTTCTAATTAATTATACAATCAAGATAACGTTATTTTTATTCTATTGAGACCGTCTTAAATATATAAAACCAGATAAGATAAAAAAATTTAAGAAAACTAGAAATCCACCTCTAATAATAATGAGGTGGAATAATTCAAGTTAAAATTAGGTGATCATAAATCTATACTATAATAATCATGCACAATACCACGTGCACCAAATCTTTCTTTTTGATCAATCAATCCTATATTTAAGTATTTCCCTTCATCCTCATTGGAAGTCCCAAAATCAAATATTTTGGCATTTTTCTTACTTTTATCTATTAAATGATCAATGAGATAATCTAATACCTTTTTCTCCCTACCTTTATCATTGCTAGCCAAATATTGAGTATGAACTACTATTTCAGTTTCAAAAGTCACTGCTCCTGCCACAATATTTCCATCAAGACAACATTTATATGCTTTTATATTATTAGGGAAACGACTTTTTAATAAATCTATTTCATCTTCATTATGTACAGGTTGTTGGTTATGATGCTGACGCAGTACTTCCCGGATTACTCCCCAAACCATACTAGGTTGATCTACTTCCTCACAGCTAACCCCATTTTTTTTGAGCTTATTGACTGATCTTCTTTTACTTTCTGAGTATGAATATTCTTCATTTAAATCAATAGAAACACTAATATCTCGTCGGTAAAGCTTGGCATCATTTCGAAATAAAGCATACAAGTCTTCTTGAGCAGGATAATTATGATAAATAACAGGAATGCATTTATATATAATCTTATCAATATTTTTTTGTTTTAAATAAATTTTTAATAAATTAAATAATTCTAGCATGTCAGCGGCATGAATATCTCTATTAATTAAAAAACCGCCAAAAGTTAAACCTTGATGACTATAAAAAATATTATCTTTAATATTTCCAGGCAATAAGGCTACAATTTTCCCTTTTTCATTTTTAAATATCAATGAGAAATCCTCAAATCGATCAGCATGATATTCCATAAAATCACGATTAAACATAAAATGATAATTTTTACATTTTAATAAAAATTCATTCCATATTATTTTATCTGAAGTTTCATATTTATGTATTTGAAAACCTAAGTCTTCTTTCATTATAGTACCCATATCTATATCCTAGTTATTATTTTTAAATCAAATATAATTTTTCTATTTACTAAAAAAATACTATTACTTTTTTTAAAGCCCATTAATGCCCATCATTTGTAATAGTCTATGGTTTATATGATCCGCATTAAAATTCTTTCTAGCATAGAGAAATCCTTGATAGCCCATTTTATTTATTTGTTCAGGATGTTCTATAAAATAAGTCATTTTCTCTACCAATGCAGCCACATCCCATTTAGGAATTAGGAAACCTGTCAACCCATCGACTACAGTCTCATTGCAGCCTGGAACATCAGTAGTGATGACTGGACGTCCTACAGCCATTGCTTCTTGTGTACTACGGGGCACCCCCTCTCGATAATAAGACGGCAATACAAAAACCGCGCTATTACGTAGCCTTTGATCTACATCAGTCACAAAACCATTATATTCGATAATACCTGTTTGTATTAGCTGATCTAATTCAGCTTGCTTTAAGCCAGTTGGATTTTCAGGATCTAATCCACCAATAATTTTAAACACAACTTCAGGATATTTTCTTTTTACTATTCTTGCTGCTTCTATATATTCAAATATTCCCTTTTCAGCGATCAATCTGGCTATAAATATAAATGATATATTTTCCTGATTATTCCATTTTGTATAAGCATAATCTTGTAAATTAAGACCAATTGGTCCCAAGACTTCGATCGCATTTTTTTTATGTGGCAAATTATAATGATGGACTAAATCCTTAGGATCATCATGATTTAAAAAAATAATTTTATCTAGATATGGAAATGCAAGCCGATATAGTGACACCTGCACAAAACGTATGAATTTAGCCTTTAAGCTTTGGCCATATTTATGAATAGTGAAAGGTGATCCTAGTCCTTCGATCATGCCATAAATATAAGGTACTTTAGTCTTATAGGCAGCTAGCGTTGCATAGATAACAGGCTTAGTTGAATAGGAGAATACGATATCAGGTTGAATTTCTTTTATTTTTTTAGCCAACTGATAAGTTGAACGTAGATCAGCCAAGGGATTCAATCCTCCTCGACTAAGCTGATATGTCACTAAGGTGACTCCTAAATCTTGAATTTTGGCCAACCATTCATTTGTATATTCAGATACAAAGGCATAAACATGATAATTCTGTGCCAGACAAGACAAAATAAAATCTTTGCGAAAACCGTAAAGATTAGAGGCAGTCGTTCCAATGATGATAATTTTTTTAGAGATCATGGCTTTATACGCTCTATGAGTTCTAATTGTGCAGCATAAAAATTTTTATCAGAGTCAGAGACTGATGTAACTCTACGCTTATGTAGTATCTGCATTAAGTTCAAAAAATTTAGTACTTTTACAATAATTTTTTTAATTTCAAACTTTAAAACAATCTTATTTTTTTCAAGATCGGAAATAGTACTATTATAATATTTATTGATTACTCCGATCTGGGTATTATAACCACGGATCATTTTTTCTTTTTTTACATTTTCAACTTCTCTATAAAAATATAAAGGTTCCTGTAAAACGACGTAATTAAAATCATTTTTTATCGCAGCTGAAAGCCATAGTTCATAATCTTCAGCTAAGCAATTATCGACTTGGTACGGGTTTCTTTTACACCACTCCTTTCGGGCAAGTAATGAAGGATGCAGTATATTAGTAACACCTTGCAAAATTTCTTTGGGTTGCATTTGATGATTAGAATAGATTCTCTTTCCTAAAATTTCATTCTTGTCTCCAATTGAATATAAGCTGGTGACTACGACATCAATATCTGGATTTTCATTTAGTACTTTAATCTGTTTTTCAAGACGATCGACTGCCATTAAATCATCGGCATCCATACGTGCAATAAAATCATACTTTGCTTCATTGATAATCTGATTTAAGCGGTAGGGTAATCTTCTATTATGCCCATCAGCTATGATACGGATTCTCGGATCATTAAATGAGCGGGCAATCTCTAAAGATCGGTCTGTTGACCCATCATCTACCAGAATTAATTCCCAATTTTGAAAAGTTTGCGCTAATACCGATTTAATGGCATCTTCTAAATATTTTTCAGCATTAAAAAATGGTATTCCTATAGAAATATACATATTTATTCTTCCTTATTATTATTTGAAAATAGTAAAAAAGCGGCCAATAAAAACCAAAAAATCAGTGTTCTTGCGCTATAAGTTGTAAACCCATATAGCATCGGCCCCAAGAATATCAACTTGTTTGAAAATGATAATTTTTTAAATATTTGATATAAAAAGATTAAAAATAAAGAGATGCCGACGATCCCATAATAAAAAAGGATACCTAACCAGGTTGAATGAATTTCGTTCCCTTTCGGGTTATATAACCAGTGCGCACCTTGGCCAGCACCAAAAATTAAATATTGAGGATATTCAAGGAAGTTAAAAAGACCTCGTCCTTCTGCCTGGCTGTCTTTTTGATCCAGGCCTTCGACAAAACGCAGAACCACACTATCAAAAGCCCCTAAATGATATAAAAAGTAACTGAGGGTACTAAAAATGACTAATATGCCAAAAAATACAAATATTCTTTTATTCAGATCCCCTTTTTGACTAAATATAAATCCTAAAGTCAGCATTAAGAAGCCAATTGAAGCAGACCTTGACATGGTCAATAGAATTAAGAATAAAGCTAAAAAATAAACGATTATCTTTTTTAAATTACTTTCAGAAATATATAAAAAGATAGCACAGGTAGTTAAAACCCAAAATGCCATCTGATTGGGATCATTAAAAAGACCATTGTATCGTGGTTCAAAATTGTAACGACCTAATCCACTTGCCCAGATTGCAATTTCTATTACATAGGAAAATGGAATAAGAAACAGTATTTTTTCATAAAAAAAGTTAACTTGAGAGGAACTCAAATTCATTAATAATAAAAAAAACAACAAGTTAAAGATCCAGTAAATGGTAGAAACCATATAACTGGGATCTAGAACGATCAAATACCAAGCAAAATTTACACAAACTGTATATGCGACAAAGATTAAGGCTACACTTGAGTATTCGATGGTTATTTTTGAGCTACGGCTGAATAATAAAAATATAGCCGCCATAATAAAAAGGTGACTAAATTGTGGAACCCCACTAGACCAAAAATAAAACTGAGATAAGAAAAATGACAGCAAGATAAAGTATATAACCACTTTATCTTTTAAATTAATATCATCTAAAAAAATAATGTTATTTTTTGAATTACTTTCATTTAAAATAATCATTATCCATTCCTTTTATTATTATCTAATGCCTAGAATCAGCAAAAGAAATGATTAATATTTTTATATTACTAACTAAATTATTTTATTAAACATAGTTAAAATATAATTATTTATATAAAATTTTTTAATTATTAAAAATCTTTTTTTATTAAGAGCCAATAAAAAAATCTAAAAAAATCATATGTTAAAATTTCTGTAGGATATTCTTTTAAAATTTTTATCATCTTTTCTAATGATTTCTTTTTAGATAATAGCCCTAATTCAAATGCATTAATCCACAAAGCTCTCTTTTTTGCCTTATTAAATAAAATATGATTCTGATATTCACTTAGAATCATCATTCTTGAATCGTGCATAAGAGTCGTTTGCTTATGCATATTATTGTCATGCAACCTATATTTTGCAAAAAGCACAGGAAGATAGCATAACTCCCCTGCTTGCGCTAAAAGCAGCCACATATACCAGTCTTCTATTTGTACTTCTGCATTGTAGCCACCTATTTTTTTTAAAGCTTGAGTACGAATAAGTTGTGTAGTAGCGGGCAAATCATGTTCTAACAATAAAATCTGATCAAAGGTATAACTTTTTCTTTTTTTAACTCTATTTTTCACAAGATTAGAATCATTATCAATAATTGATACTCCTCCAAATACAGCTATACAGTTCTTATTCTGGCTTAGAAATTTGGTTTGTATTTTTATTTTATCTTTTAAGATTATATCATCAGAAGCAAGGGAGGAAAAATATTCCCCCTGTGCCCATTCTAATGCTTCATTTAGAGTTGCGCTTAAGCCCTTATTTGGACGATGTCTAAACTCAAATCGGGTAAACCGTTTTTCACATAATGGAATTAATTCTTGTATTTTTTCTACTGAAGCATCTGTAGATCCATCATCAATAATAATTAACTCAATATTCTGATAAGACTGGTCAATGACACTCTTGATGCTATCACGTATAAACCTTTCATGATTATAACTTGGTATAACTATAGAGACTAAGGGTTGTTCACTTATCATCATATTATTCCCTCTTTATTTTAATTGTTTAAATATAAATAAACTGATTACGATCCAATACAGCCCATAATTTATGAGATGGGCAATAGAAACACCTTCGAAACCAAATACTTGAGTACATATATAAGTTAAAGCAATGAGTGACACTGTAAATATAATCTCTGTACAAATATAGAGTTTAGTCATTGCTTTGCTGAGCATTAAATAAGCCAGTATCCAGCTTCCTATCTTCAAGGCATCTCCCATCATTTGCCAAAGAAATAACTCCTGCATAGGGGCAAAAGATGGACTAAATAATAATTTGATAATCCAATCACGTAGTATGAAAACACAAATTCCACCTACAACAGCAAGTGGAAAAATAAACTTATAGCCTAAATAGACCTCTTTCTTAATTTCATCAATTGCATTGAGTTCTGATAAGCGCGGCAAGTAATACACACCTAATGTAGTGGTTACAAGCAAAAGATATACTGTGCTTAGACGGATCATCGCCTCCCAATAGCCCGCATAAGCCAGGCTAAATTCTTGGGTTAAGTAAGCCCGAATTAACATTTGCGATAGCGGCACACAGATCGCACTGACTAATGCCATGAGAATAAATGAGGCAAATTTTTTGGTAATTCCTAGGTCTATTTTTCCTAATAGTGAAGAAAACTCAAACCAGTCTGCTCTATGACAGAGTATTAATGTCACTATAAATGCAATCGATTGATAAATGGATAATGCAATTAAAGCCCCATATAACTGCAGCTTGATTGCCAAAACCCCAGTGATCACAAGTGCAAATAAACTACCGGCAATATTTGCAAGCACCAGCTTTAAAATTTCTTTTTTCCCATTCAATATGGCTAAAAATAGCGTATTGAAATTGAAAAATATTAAAAAAACAGCAAACCATATAAAAATCGTTTGGTATTTAAGTGATTGAAATATATATAATGCCAGTTGCTTTTGAAAAATAAGTATGAGAATCGCAAAAACGAGACTAAATAGAAAAACAATACTCCCTGCTGTTTTCCAGACTGCACGTTGTTTAGTCTCATCTTCATGATATTCAGCCGTATATTTAACTACAGCGGTATTAATGGCACTGCCAGCGAAAGTCGTCACCATTTGAATAAAATTCTGGAATTGGCCGATCGCTGCATATCCGGTAGGTCCTAGATATACAGCCAGAATTTTATTCAGTACAAACATGGTGATGGTCTTAATCAAAACGGCTACACCATTCAGTACACTGGTCCTAAATAGATTCATCTATGCCTGAAAACCATTACATAACTGAACAACCTGCTTTGCTTCATCCATAGATAAAGTTGGTCCAATTGGTAAGCTTAGGACCTCCGCATGAATCTGTTCTGAAACTGGAAAACTTAAACCATTCCATTCCTTATAAGCCTGCTGCTGATGAGGCGGAATTGGATAATGAATGAGTGTCTGTACTCCGTTTTCTGCTAAATATTGTTGTAATTTTTCCCGATATTTTGTTCTGATCACAAATAAATGCCAGACATGTTGTGCATATGTCTCAGTGTCTATATTTTTGCACGGGAGCTCAATTGCGGGATTATGAATTTCTTTTAAATACAGATCTGCAATACGCCGACGATGCTGATTCTCCTGATCTAAAAATTTAAGTTTCACATTCAGGATGGCAGCCTGAATTTCATCAAGACGACTATTTACACCTGGTACCAGGTTTTTATATTTTTCATGTGAACCATAATTACGTATAGCTTTAAGCATCTGCGCTAACTCAGCATCGTTGGTGGTAATTGCTCCTCCATCACCGAGTGCGCCTAAGTTTTTACCAGGATAAAAACTGAAACCTGCAGCATCTCCCCAATTTCCTGCTTTTTGACCATTTATTTCAGCACCATGACCTTGGGCCGAATCTTCTAAAACCAGCAAGTTATATTTTTTGGCAATCGCCATAATTTCTGGCATTGCAGCGAGCTGTCCATATAAATGCACAGGCAAAATTACCTTTGTTTTTGGAGTTATGGCTGTCTCAATTTTCTTGGTATCAATATTAAAAGTCGTTATATCCGGTTCAACCAGTACCGGTTTCAGATTATTCTGTGAAATTGCTAAGATACTTGCAATATAGGTATTTGAAGGGACAATGACCTCATCTCCTTCATTGAGTTTTCCTAATTCTTTCCATGCGCGTAGCGTTAAAATAAGAGCATCCAAGCCATTAGCAACACCTATGGCATATCGTGTTCCACAATAATTTGCAAAATTATGCTCAAATTCTTCTAATTCTTTGCCACAGATATACCAACCAGAGTCAATTACCTGAGTGCAAGCTGCAATCAGTTGATCACGGTATTGAGTATTTATTGCTTTCAGATCAAGAAAAGGAATCATTTTTATCAATCTCATATAAAAATTTATATTTATTTTTTAATCTCATATTAATTAAAATTAATATATCTATAGTATTTAAATACAATCCTATTTATTCAGTTCATAACCTTTAGATTTAAAGCTTGGCTCCAATAAAAATTGTTTTACTTTCTTATTTAGCGGTTTTTCAATAAATCTATACATTATAAAGCTAGCAATTAGAGTGACAATAAATATAAAAAATGAAAACAGCATTAAGTCCATATTCAATGAAAATATTTTTCTTATATAATTTAAAATTTGTATTTCCAAAACATGCAGCAAGTAAAAAGAAAAACTAATTTCCCCTGCTAATACCATGTATTTATTTGACAAAAATTGGGTAATTATACTTTTCTTCTGAGCAACATGAGACAGTGCAAAAATTAAAATAATTGCTGCCATAGGCAACCAATAGTAAATTGAATACCTGTAACTTATATCTATTTTATTATGAAATACAAAGAATAAAATAAAAAGTAAAATAGCTCCTAATTCAAATATAACTACAGGTTGCTTAATTTTGGAATAGCCCACTTTTAATTTTTCAAAAATATCAAACAGGATAATACCCAACAAAAAGTCAGAAAAACGCACATATGGTGAAATATATAACCAATAGTGATCCTGATTTTTATCAAGCTGAATATTTAGAATCAAAATACCTATAAGATAGAATATAAAAATATAACTTCTGATTTTTTCAGAAATCAAAAATGCAAACGGAAACAGCAGGTAGAAGAACATTTCATCAGAGATACTCCAGGAAGGAGAATTCAATGAGAAATGGATCTCTTCTGAAGTAAAAAAGCTTTGTATCAGAAAAACATGCTGTATTAAATATTCCCAACCCTTGCCAGACTGAGCAAAAGTTAATAAAAATACCAGTGCTGTTGTGGCAATATGTACGGGATATATTCTGGCTAAACGAGAAATATAAAATTCTCTTTTTGAAATATTTCCGATTAAAAACTTTTCTTTATAATTGTAGGCTAAGATAAATCCACTCAAAATGAAGAAAAAGCTGACCCCTAAAAAGCCTTCGTCAAAAATACTATTAAAAATATTGGCATAGTCTGTTTCTTTTAGAAAAGCCAAATGACTCAGAAAAACAAAAAGTGCGAAAAACATACGCAATGATGTAAGCGGCTTAATCACGTCATATATCTCCTTAATATTTATTATTATTTTTACAATTCTATCTTCTGAAGCTTCTTCTTTTGCAAGGCCTTCATTCTAATGAATTAATTTTATTATTTAGTGATCTGCTCAATCAAAGTCTGATCTACTTCTTTTAGGAACTGGTCGTAATTACGAATGTAATCACTTTCATCATAGTAATCACTTGCCAGTACCAATAGGATGCAATCTTCTGAAAAATCATGCATCTCATGCCAAACCATAGGTGGGATCAATAATCCCTTATTAGATTGAGCAATTAAAACTTCCTGTTTTTCTCTGCCATTATCCATCAGCATTTTACAGCTACCTTGAATTCCAAAAGCAATCTGTCGAAGTTGCTTGTGTGCATGGAATCCGCGTGGAACATCAGGTTGAGCGCCAGCAATATAATAAAGTCGCTGTATACTGAAGGGTATATTCCGATTGGCTTCTGCGACGACCAGACTGCCGCGGTGATCTCCCAGGTTAGGTAATTCAATCCACTTAATTAAGTTCATGCTCATTACCCCACCAAAGAAATCAGATATTGACCGTAGCCATTCTTATGCATGGTATGACCAATCGCTAAAACTTGCTCTTTACTCAACCAGCCATTGTTCAAGGCGATTTCTTCTAGACAAGCAACTTTATAACCTTGACGTCTTTCGAGGGTTTCAACAAATTGAGCCGCTTCAAGCAAACTACCCTGGGTACCTGTATCTAACCAGGCAAATCCACGTCCCAGAAGTTCAACATTTAGGTCACCACGTTCCAGATAAGCCTGGTTAATTGAGGTAATTTCCAGCTCACCCCGTTCTGAGGGTTTGACCTGTTTGGCAATCTGGATGACATCATTGTCATAAAAATATAAACCTGTCACCGCAAAGTTAGATTTTGGATTTTGGGGCTTTTCTTCGATTGAGATTACCCGTTGCTGTTCATCGAACTCTACGACACCAAAGCGTTCAGGATCTTTCACCTGATAGCCAAATACTGTTGCACCTTTTTGTCGTGCTGCGGCCTGACGTAACATTGGTGTAAAACCTTGGCCATAAAAAATATTATCGCCTAGTACCAGACATACATTGCTTTGACCGATAAATTTTTCACCCAGGATAAAGGCTTGTGCCAGACCATCAGGACGAGGCTGGATCGCATAACTCAGCTCCATGCCAAATTGCGAACCATCCCCTAATAAGCGCTTAAACCCCTCAATATCTTCTGGTGTACTAATCACTAGGACTTCACGAATACCGGCCAACATTAATACCGATAAGGGGTAATAAACCATTGGTTTATCATAAATCGGAAGTAACTGTTTTGAGATTCCTTTGGTAATAGGATGCAAACGTGTACCTGAGCCACCTGCCAAGATAATCCCTTTTGTTGTTCTTAACATTATACTGCCTCCCCTAAACGTTCACGCTGATAAGAACCATCCTGAACACGCTGACACCATTCCAGATTATTCAGATACCATTGCACCGTTTTCCGGATACCTGTTTCAAAGGACTCTTGTGGCTTCCAACCCAGTTCGCGCTCGATTTTTGAAGCATCAATCGCATAACGTAAATCATGACCTGGCCGATCGTTAACAAAAGTAATGAGGCTTGTATAAGTTTTTCCCTCCAGACGAGGCTTGAGCTCATCCAGAATTTTGCAGATGGTTTTAACCACCTCAATATTCTGTTTTTCATTATGCCCCCCGATATTGTAGGTTTCTCCCACGATGCCTTCGGTTGCAACCTGATATAAAGCACGCGCATGATCTTCTACAAAAAGCCAGTCCCGGATCTGTTGACCATTGCCATAAATCGGCAATGACTTACCATCCAGGGCATTTAAGATCATTAAAGGAATCAATTTTTCAGGAAAGTGATAAGGACCATAATTATTTGAACAGTTCGTGATTACGACTGGCAAACCGTAG
Organism: Acinetobacter sp. YH12235; assembly: GCF_013417705.1. Taxonomy (NCBI): domain Bacteria; kingdom Pseudomonadati; phylum Pseudomonadota; class Gammaproteobacteria; order Moraxellales; family Moraxellaceae; genus Acinetobacter; species Acinetobacter sp. YH12235. Next base: position 12,368 of record NZ_VPDL01000022.1, read on the forward strand.
GTTCTATGCCAAGCCCGAACCAAATGATCCGAACTGGCTTTACTTGCTGAATAAGGTGAGCTTGGTAAATAAGGCGTAGTTTCAGTAAATAAGTCTGTTGTACCTTCTAAGTCTCCATATACTTCATCCGTTGAAATATGATGGAACTTGAATCTAGACTTTTTAATCGTAGATAGATTTTGCCAATACTTTCGGGCTACTTCCAATAAGGTGTAAGTTCCCACAATGTTTGTATTAATAAATTCTGCCGGACCATCAATCGAACGGTCCACATGAGACTCTGCAGCCAGATGCATGACGATATCTGGCTGAAACTCTAAAAATAATCGGGTTAAAGATACATGGTCGCAAATATCAGTTTGCGTAAATTGATAACGGGGATGATCCGATACAGAAATAAGTGACTCCAGATTACCTGCATAAGTTAACTTATCAACATTTAATACATGATGTTCAGTCTCGTTAATGAGATGCCGAATGACGGCAGATCCAATAAAACCGGCCCCACCGGTTACCAATATATTCATCACCATTTTGATTATCCTTTAATATTTTTTATTTTACTTTTCACAAATTATTTTTAATGTGTTAATGCCGTCTAGGCATATCTGTTTTTATTGATTTGTCTATAAGATATATTAATTTTATTACACAAACTACCCATAGAGCAGCTAATCATCAAATGTAGTTACATTTTACAAATCCGGATAATGTTTTTTAAACTTAGTCCATCTTATATAGGCTCCAAGTTTTTTAGATAATTTTCCACTAATATTAATTTAACAATCACCTAAACTAATTAAATATTATTTTAGTTAACAACAGATTATTTTGATTACTATAAATATAAAGTATTTTAAATTCTATTAAAATATAATTGAATATTAAGAAAAATCAATGATCTAAAAAACCTCTAGATTAGATAAAAATTATATGAAAATACTTTTCTATATTAATTTCAGGGCTTAATTCCTTCTATCATTGAAGAATAGTACTTATTTAAAAAATAACAATTGGAAACAATTAATATTCTAATGCTATCTTAAGCAATTCACTATATCTCTATAGCTTATTTAATCACGGTTTCACGTCCATTTTCGTCAATCTTACAGTTAAATTTCAGCTCAAACTTGTTAACTTGACTTAAGAATAGCTATAGACAAGGTATGTGATCTATTATATTTTTTAGACGTTAATCACATAAACCGAATTCAAAAAAATTAATAATTATTAATAAATACCAATTCTGAACATATAAAAATAAAGGGGTTTCAAGTGAACTATAGACACCTTTTAGGTACTTTTACCTTAAGCCTATCTCTGGTTGGATGTGCAGCAACATCCGGCTTTCAAACGTATGATTTACCGACAGAAGGAATCTATCAAACTGAACTGGGAACTCCAGTCAATCTGGTGAAACTGACTCAGGATACATTACCTGTAGTACAGTCTGCGCAAACGCATAATCTCAGTCATTATGCTCCTCTATTTCAGACTGAGGTGCAGGATTACCGCTTGAATCCAGGAGATATTTTATCTTTCCAGCTATGGGCTTATCCCGAAATTAGTGCCGTTCCTACAGCTAGTGACAATAACAATGGTTATCAGATTGACCGGAATGGTTATATCCAGTTTCCATTTATCAATCGTTATAAAGCAGCCGGAAAAACCCTTCCACAAGTGAATCAGGAAGTACGACGTCTGTTAATTCCTTATTTGAATAACCCGGATGTGGTCGTGAGAGTAATTTCCTATCAGGGACAGCGTTATTCCGTAGTAGGGAATGTGAAATCAGCCGGACAATTTTACCTGACTGACCAGCCGGTAAGTGTGTATACGGCGCTGGGCTTGGCTGGCGGGATTAATGAGCAAGGTGATTCCACTTCAATTCAGCTCGTACGCCAAGGTGTGACCTATGATCTAAATACGATTGCTTTGGAAAAAGCGGGTTATTCCTTACATAAGCTACTGATTCAACCCAATGACACCCTGTATATCAGTCCTCGGGAAAACCAGAAAATCTATGTCATGGGTGAAGCCGGCACCAATAAACCATTACCTATCCGTGACCAGGGCATGACGCTCGCTGATGTACTGGGTGAAAGCGAAGGGATTAATCCATATTCTGCCAATCCGAGTCGAATTTATGTCTTGCGTGGCAATTCTGACAACAAGATGACTGAAATCTATCACTTAAGTCTAAAAAATCTGGGAGATTTTGGTCTGGCTAAACAGTTCAAGATGAATAGTAACGATATTGTCTATGTTGATGCTACTGGTCTGACCCGTTGGGAACGCGTAGTGAGCCAGATTCTTCCATTTTCATATGTCGCTGGTTCAGCTATACGATAGGTGAAAGTATGAAAATTAAAAATCTTTTAGCAATCTGTTTTGGACATGTTAATCATCAATTAGTGAATAAACATTTATTTATAAGATCTATCCGTACTTTCAGATTAAATCTATAAGGCTGGATCAACTAAATAATGACTGTTAGTACTAATAAAAACACTATTTTTAATTCCTCCATGGACTTCACCTGTAACTCCATGGTGCCCGAAAACCAGATATGAAACAGATTAGATGAAAGACAACATTATTCTGATCAGAATCAGAATGTCTGGTCTTTAGCGGACTCGACATCCCAAGAGAGGATAAAAAACAGAATATTGAGGATCCTTTCTCGCAGGGAGCAGCAAGTCATTGATGCATTTTTTTTGAGTTAATTCAAAATGGCATCAGCGACTGGAAAAATCACTTTTAAACTTTTAGATAGTAAAATTATGAACAAAAATAACAATACCGATAATATGATTGACCTAAAAGGGGTGTTCTTTTCCCTGCTCGCGCAATGGAAGCTCATCCTGCTATGTGGTTTGCTCAGCCTGATTGTAGTGCTGCTTTACCTACGTACCGCAGCAATTAACTATAAGGTTGATGCAATCGTCCAGGTCGAAGAAAGTAGAGGCTCATCAGCTGCTTTACTTGGCAGTCTGTCCAGCATTGTGAGTCAGATGTCTTCATCCAATGCCGAGATTGAGGTTTTAAAATCACGTACGATTCTCGAATCCGTAATTGACCGTTTAAATCTGGATCTGCATATTGCCAGCACTGAAGACTCTTTTATCAACCGTTTGATTCAAGGCAGAACTTCTCAAACTGAATATCAGACCGAAACTGTACGCTTTAAAGATGGTCAAAAAAGCTTCGATATCCGTCAGTTTGAAGTCCCTGTAGCCTATCTGGATAAAAATTTGCTGCTGAAATTTCAACAACATAGCTTTAGCCTGATCAATCCACTGACCGAAGAAATCGTCTTTCAAGGCGCACTAAACCAGCCGGTTGAGGCTAAAGCTGTACAGGGCGACTGGAAAATTGCCATCTTTACTCAAGATAATCTCGATAACAGCTATCAGGTGAAAAAGCTCTCATTGCCTTCAGCGATCGATTCTATTCTCGCCAATTATACAATTACAGAAAAAGGTGATCTGAGCGGTGTTCTACAACTTCGCTATCAGGGTCAAGATAAACAGCACATTACTAAAGTCCTGAATACGATTTTAGCAGTTTACAGCCAGCATAATATTACACGCCGTTCAACAGACACTGCACGAACACTGGCTTTCCTGGATGAACAATTGCCGGATTTAAGGAAACAGCTTGATGATGCAGAGTTTGCCTTCAATCGCTTCCGCCAAAAATATAATACTGTGGATATCACCAGAGAATCAGAATTATATTTAAATCAGAGCGTGAATTTAGAATCACAAAGAGCCCTACTTGAACAGCGACAGGCGGAAATAGGTGCCAAGTATGCAGCTGCCCATCCAGCCATGCGTGAAATTACCGCCCAACTTCGCGTAGTGAATGGCAAGATTCGTGAATTGAATTCAACACTTAAAAATATTCCAGAGATTCAACGCCAGTATTTACAACTGTCTCGTGACGTTGAAGTGAAACAGCAACTGTATACTAATCTGGTAAATTCTTATCAGCAACTGCGTGTTGCTAAAGCAGGTGAAAGCGGTAATGTTCATATTATTGATACCGCACTTGAACCAGTTGACCAGATTCAACAGAAACAGCCACTGATTTTATTTTTAACCTTCTGCTTTGGTATTTTCCTGGGCATCCTGGTGGCGTTGTTCCGTAACATGCTACGTTCTGGTGTGAAAGATAGCAGTCAGATCGAATACCAGCTGGATCTTCCAGTCTATGCCAATATCGCGCACTCTACTGTTCAGAAGCCCGGCCTGAAATTACTGAAAAAGAAAAAAATGCCTTTCTTATTGGCATTGAAACACAGTGATGATATGGCAGTTGAAAGCTTAAGAAGCATTCGTACAGCGAGCCACTTTGCTCTGACTCAGGCCAAAAACAATATCATGATGATTTCAGGTCCAGCACCAAAAGTTGGAAAATCTTTTGTTGCCAGCAATCTGGCCGTCATCATGGCAGAGAAAAATAAGCGTGTACTGATCATTGATGCGGACCTGCGCCGTGGTCATATACACAAATATTTTAATCTGGATATCCAGTATGGATTAACTGAATATCTGAATGAACACGTGTCTTTGGATAAAGTGGTACAAACCACCAATGTGCCGAACTTAAATGTCATTAGCTGTGGTGAAAATGCAACTAATCCAGCTGAGCTTCTGAATTCAGAACGCTTCCAGGAGTTGTTGCAAAAACTGATTCCACACTATGACCATATTATTATTGATACTCCACCGGTACTGGCTGTTACGGATGCGATCATTGTTTCCCGATACGTCGGACTTAATCTGGTTGTAGCACGCTATGCAAAAACCCAGATGAAGGAACTGGCACTTACAGTAAACCGCTTTAAACAGGCTGGCAGTACTGTCAATGGTCTGATCCTGAACGATATCCAGCGTTCAGCAGGTGGCAGCTATAGCTATGATTATACATATAGTTATAAGCCGAAAGCCAAAACCAGCTAATCTAATAGCTCCTAAAAAAAACCAGCAATCATTGCTGGTTTTTTCTTTTTTGAGTCGTACCAAATGCAGGTATTCACTTGCTAAAAAACCACCCGTTCTACAAGATTTCTTAAAATTTTCTGCTAAGATGGACTGAACCTCAACGATAACATTAGATTGGACAAATACATGAGTAAGGCCTTACCGATTGCCGTCGCTGTTCTTTTAGGCGGTGCCGCGCTAGTACCTGTTTACTATGCAACTCAAAACCCTGCTACTCAAACTACAAAAGCATCTAAAGATGCCTCTGCTGTCTCTAAAATCAGCTATGCACTCGGTTATGAAGTGGCGCATCAGACTCCTCCTGAGCTGGACATTAACAGTTTTGTGACCGGTGTACGTGAAGGACATGCGCGTTCTGCACCTGCCTATACGGAAGAAGAATTACAGGCAGCTTATGAGCAGTTCCAGAAAGAAATGCAACAAAAGCAGCTTGATAGTGCAAAACAGGCTCAAGCTTCAAGTGATACTTTCCTGACTGAAAATGCGAAAAAAGCAGGTATTAAAACAACTGCTTCCGGCTTACAGTACCAAGTCACGAAAGAAGGTACAGGTAAACAGCCAAAAGCCTCTTCAATTGTGAAAGTACATTACACTGGTAAACTGGTAGATGGCACTGTATTTGACAGTTCAGTAGAACGCGGTGAACCGATCGAGTTTCCATTAAATCAAGTCATTCCAGGCTGGACTGAAGGTCTGCAGCTGATGAAAGAAGGCGGTAAGGCAACTCTATATATTCCGTCAAATCTGGGTTATGGTGAACAGGGTGTCCCTGGTACGATTCCTCCGCATAGCACTTTGATTTTTGATGTGGAATTAATCGAAGTAAAATAATACAAATAGGGAGAGCGACCAGCTCTCCTTTATTTTTGAGAATTGATAATGAAAATACAAATCAGTTTAATGGTTTTGCTGCTCAGTTCAGGCAGCCTTTTTGCTAAAGAGATCAATAATACAAGTAGTGAAGCTGAGAAGATTGGTTACAGCTTTGGTTATCTGATGGGTCGCAGTAATGCAGACACTTTAAAGGATCTTGATTTAGATGCATTTAGCCAGGGCTTAAAGACAGCCGCTGCTGGACAAAAATCCAGTTTAAGCGATGAAGAAATGACCCAAGTGCTGACTCAGTATAAACGTCAAAGTGATGCCAAAGAACTGATTGTGCTGAAGCAGAAAGCTGAAGAAAATGCCAAAGCTGGCAAAGCATTCTTGCAGGAAAATGCGAAAAAGCCAGGCGTTAAAACTACCAAATCTGGTCTGCAATACCTGGTACTGAAAGAAGGTAAAGGGAAATCACCAAGTGCTAACAGTAATGTTCGTGTGCATTATGAAGGTCGCCTGATTGATGGTACCGTTTTTGACAGTTCGATTGCCCGCCAGCAGCCAGTCGATTTCCGTACCACCCAAGTGATTACTGGCTGGACAGAAGGCTTACAGCTGATGAAAGTCGGTGCTAAATACCGCTTCTTTATCCCCGCTGATCTGGCCTATGGACAGATTGGTTCGGGAGATATCATTGAACCAAATAGTACCCTGATTTTTGATATCGAATTACTGGAAATTATTAAATAAAAATTCCTTTAATTGTAAAAGTTAAAAAGAGAGGCAAATTATTTGCCTCTCTTTTTTTGTACTGATGAGAAACGAATTAGTTGGCGGTTTTCATGTATATTCATAGCAGTTTTGCTATTTTATAGTTTAATCAAAATATTCAACAACAATAGAGGACTTCAGCATGGCAGCAATCAAGACCCGCGAAATTCAATATACTGCGCAGGATGGCAGCACTTTGATTGGTTATTTTGCCGCACCGGAAACTGATGCACCTGTAGCCGGTGTTATCGTGGCACCCGAATGGTGGGGCCGCAATGACTATACTGAACAGCGTGCCCGTGAACTGGCGGAACATGGGTATGCCGCGCTGGCAATTGATATGTATGGTGACAAGAAAGTAACCACCAGCTCTGATCAGGCCTATCAATGGATGATGCAGACGTTTGAAGATCCGGACACTATCGTGAACCGTGCGAAAGCTGCTTTAGATACTTTGGCGGCACAGGATGAAGTCAATCCGGAAAAACTGGCTGCGATTGGTTTCTGCTACGGTGGTAAAGTGGCTCTGGATCTGGCTCGCTCAAATGCACCGTTAAAAGCTGTGGCTACTTTCCATGCCAACCTGTCTCCTAAAGCACCTGCACAGGAAGGCCAGGTACAGGCAGAAATTCTGGTCCTACATGGCGAAAAGGACAGTATGGTGAGCCTGGATGATGTCGCCAGCTTTAAAGAAGAAATGCAGGCGGCTAAGGTCGAGCATAATGTGATTGTATTTGAAAATGCCAAGCATGGATTCAGTAACCCGCTGGCGGATGAGCGCGCCAAGGCCAATGGTGTCGATCTGGGCTACAATGCTGAAGCAGAGAAACAAAGTTTGGCTGCCATGTATGAATTACTAGCACGACAACTCGCCTAATAACAGATAAATTGATCCGGCTCATGATCGAGCTGGGTCATACATGAAAAAAATAAATTCAATGAAAGGAGCCAATATCATGACTGAAAATAACTGCCCGTACTGTAATTTTGACGAATACGATATTCTGGCTAAAAATGATTTTGCTGTCGTGTTACCTGAACCCAACTCCCTGTCCAAAGGACATTATGTAGTTACTCCATTACGTCATGTGGCGTCATTTTTTGAAATCACAGATAAAGAACGTAAGAGCATGATGTCCTTACTTGAACAGGCTCGTAATGAATTGCAATTACGCTATCAGCCTTCCGGTTTTCATGTCGGGTTTAATGATGGCGAAGTATTTCAGGAAAAATCAGAACATTTACACATTCATATTATCCCACGTTATGAAGGCAAGGTATTAAAGCTGGATGCACGCTGGGGCATTGAAGAATAAGAATTTAAATTTTTTTCCCGAGTGAATGCTTTTCGAAGTGTTCACTTGTCCCTTCCATTTATTCATTTTTACTCTTTTTCAGTCTTGCTGTTTTAGCAGACTTTTCATCTTTTAGCTGGGTCTCTTCAGTTATACTAGGCCTCGTTTTCCAGTTTGTTCTATCTTCATGTTTGTATTTTCAGATGCCCTTTTAGAATGGTTTGATGTGCATGGCCGTCATGATTTGCCGTGGCAAGTGGCTGATGATCCCTATAAGGTCTGGGTCTCTGAAATCATGCTACAGCAGACTCAGGTCAAAACCGTGCTGCAATATTTTGAGCGGTTTATTCAACGTTTTCCGACAGTACAGGACTTAGGTACAGCTTCTTGGGATGAAGTCGCACCCTATTGGGCTGGGCTGGGCTATTATGCTCGTGCCCGCAATTTGCATAAGGCAGCCGGTATTGTAGCAAGGCAGGGGCATTTCCCGACGAGCCTGGAAGAATGGATCGCTCTGCCCGGCATTGGCCGCTCAACCGCGGGAGCCTTAATGTCTTTGGGTTTACGTCAGTACGGCGTGATCATGGATGGTAATGTCAAACGGGTGCTGGCACGATTTTTTGCGATCGAAGATGATCTGTCTAAACCGGTTCATGAACGTGCCTTGTGGGAGCTTGCTGAACAGCTTTGCCCGGTTGAACGGAATCATGACTATACCCAGGCGATTATGGATCTCGGTGCGACCGTCTGTACTCCGAAAAAGCCTTTATGCCTGTATTGTCCAATGCAGCAACATTGCAAGGCACATCAACAGGGTCTGGAAAATGAATTGCCCTTTAAAAAAGCCAAAAAGCCGGTACCGGTCAAAGCAGCTCAAGTGCTGTTGATCCAGTCAGGTGATGAATGGCTATGGCAGCAACGTCCTAATAGTGGTCTTTGGGGCGGGCTTTGGTGTCTGCCAATTATTGAAGACACTCATACATTTGAACAATTGTGCCAGCAACTCGGTCTGAAAAATCTCGTACAAAAGGCCCAGATCAGCCACAGTTTCACCCATTTTACCTGGCAGCTTGAAGCCATGGTTTTTGCAGTCGATGCAGATCAGCAGGAACATCTGGCGATTGAGTTACAGGGCTTCTGGATGAACCCGGAAACTGCGGTCAATGCAGGTATTCCAACCGCCATGAAAAAATTGATTTCTACCGTAAATTTATGACATAGTCTGGAACAAGAAGAATCATATTGGCCTCATTTAAGGATAAATATTTTGCGCCATTCTCTTGCGTTTGTCGGGCTTTCTTTGGTGATGTTATTTCTGGTGGCGTGTAGTAGCGCACCGAAACATCCTTCTGCGGTTCAGCTTAATCCGGCACTGGTCAAAAAACTGAATCATATGCGTATGCCCTCTTCTCTGCCGATTCCGGTAGATCGGGTTCAGGCTCGTGAATTGAAAGATACTTGGGGAGCTTCGCGTAGTAGTGGCCGTTTGCATGAGGGCATTGATATTCTGGCTCCACGTGGAACCAAGGTTCGTAGTGCGACGCCTGGTCTGATCGCGGATTTACGGAATAACAATTTGGGTGGTAAAGTAGTCTGGATTCTGGGTCCAGGTGGTGCCTGGCATTATTATGCACATCTGGATGGTCATAAGCGTGGCCTGAAAGTTGGTGACTATGTCAAAAAGGGCGATGTCATTGGTTATGTCGGTAATACTGGCAATGCCCGGCATACTGCGCCACATCTGCATTATGGTCTCTATTTAAATGGTAAGGGCCGTGGTGTTGTTAACCCTTATCCATATTTACGTTAATTTTAGGAAGTTTACATGTCAGAAGCGTTGATCAACCGTCTGGTCGAATTTGCTGAATCAGGCAATCAACAGAAAATCGTGCTCAATGGCCAGACCTATCAGGGCTGGATCATGGAAATTACCGAAGAGGCGCTTCTGATCAGTACTGGTTATGCCGATAAAAGTGGTAAGGATATGTGGATCCAGTTCAGTGATCTGCAGCAGGCAGAACTCTCCTACTGGGACAATCAGCAAGATCAGTGGACGACATTTAAATTATAAGATAATCAAAAAAGGAGCATCTCTTGACGATCCAACGCTGTGGCTGGTGCTCTGATGATTCTCTGTATACTGCTTACCATGATCAGGAATGGGGACAGGCGCTGCATGATGAAAAACGCCTATTTGAAATGCTGTGTCTGGAAGGCCAACAGGCCGGTTTAGCCTGGATTACCGTACTCAGAAAACGTGAATCTTATCGCAAACATTTCTTTCAATATTCGATTGAAACGATTGCTTCTTTTACAGATGAGCAACTCACCGCAAAACTGCAAGATGCTAGTCTAATCCGGCATATCGGTAAACTAACTGCGATTCGTGATAATGCCCGGACCTGGCAACAGCTTAAATCTCAAGAAATTGATGTGGTCACATGGTTGTGGTCCTTTGCCCAGCAGCCCCGGTTAAATAATGATGTTGCAGATTATCGTCAGGCTCCAGCACAAACCATTGAAAGCCAGAACATGTCCAAAGCCTTAAAAAAAGCAGGCTTTAAGTTTGTCGGTCCTACGATCTGTTATGCCTTTATGCAGGCAGTTGGCATGGTCGATGACCATGAAAATCACTGTCACTTTAAAACAATATCCTCCCATTCAAATAAGAGCTGAATCTATGTCCACTAATACTATTCAAGCCTATGCCGCAATGTCTGCCGGTGCTGCTCTGGAACCTTATCAATTTGATGCAGGTGAACTTCAGCCGCATCAGGTCGAAGTGAAAGTTGAATACTGCGGCCTATGCCATTCTGATATTTCAGTACTCAATAATGACTGGGGATCTTCAGTATATCCTGTGGTGGCCGGACATGAAGTCATTGGAACCATTACACAACTGGGTTCTGAAGCCAAAGGTCTAAAAGTAGGTCAACGTGTCGGTATTGGCTGGACTGCGGAAAGCTGCCAACATTGCGATCCTTGTATTTCAGGCCAGCAAGTGCTGTGTACCGGTGGTCAGGTTGCAACCATCGTCGGTCATGCAGGCGGTTTTGCAGATAAAGTCCGTGCTGGCTGGCAATGGGCAATTCCCTTACCCGAAGATCTGGACCCAGAAAGTGCTGGCCCCCTGCTCTGTGGCGGGATTACTGTATTTGACCCGATTCTGAAACATCAGATTCAGGCCATTCACCACGTCGGTGTCATTGGTATTGGCGGTTTGGGACATATGGCGATCAAGCTGTTGAAAGCGTGGGGTTGTGAAATTACCGCCTTTACTTCAAATCTGGATAAAACCGATGAGCTGAAAGCTATGGGTGCAGACCATGTAGTGAATAGTCGTGACCCAGCAGCGCTTAAACCGCTTCGTGGTAAATTTGACCTATTAATGAGTACTGTCAATGTCACACTAGACTGGCAGGCTTATTTATCAACACTGGCACCAAATGGTACTGTACATATGCTGGGCTTACCATTGGAACCCATGCAAATTTCTGCAGGTTCACTGATTGGTGGTGCTAAATCTGTGACTGGCTCGCCGACAGGTTCACCAGCAGCTTTACGTCAATTACTAAAATTTGCGGCACGTAAAAATATTGCGCCACAGATTGAACTGTTCCCCATGTCGGAAATTAATGCGGCGATTGAACGTCTGCACTCAGGCAAAGCCCGTTACCGGATTGTACTGAAAGCCGATTTCTAATTTGTACCAATCATCAGTAAATCTAGATCTGCCCTAGCATCATGTTAGGACAGATTTTTTTTTGGCTGTATTTGCAAATAATTGGTTTATAAATATTTAGCCAGCTTCTGAGCTAGAAATTCAATAAATAGATGTACCCGTTTAGGCAGATGCTCCTGACGGTAATAGACCGCATGAATTTTTTGATAATGTAGCTCAATCTGGTCTTCAAATAACGCCTGTAAACGACCCGCCTGCAAATCGTCCTCGACCAGAAAGCGTGACAGACAAGTAATACCCACCCCATATAAAGCCAATTGACGAACCGTTTCCCCATTGGGTGCTCTAATCTTTGGCTTTACAATGATAGGTTCGCCATCCAGCCGAATCGGCCAGGTGTTCAAATGCGTAGGCTGACTAAATCCCAGCAAAGTGTGCTCCGATAAATCTGCCACTGATTGCGATCTGCCCTTTTGCTGTAAATATTCAGGGCTGGCCACAATATACAAACGACTGCGGCATAATAATCTGGCATGCAGGCTGGAATCATGCAGTTCTCCAAAGCGGATCGCGACATCGGTTTTATGTTCCAGCAGATCAATCACCTGATCATGATTATTTAGTTCAATTTCGATGTGGGGATAACGCTGCATAAATTCCTGAATTAGCGGCACGATTACATGCAGTACAAAAGGTGTCGCTGAATCGACCCGAATCAATCCTGAAGTATCACTATCTGATTTCAGTAAGGCATCTTCAGCTTCTGCCAGATCATTGAGAATTTTGCGCGCCTTTTCTAGAAATAGCTGGCCTTCTTGAGTCAGTTTCAGCTTACGTGTGGTTCTTTCTAAAAGAGTAACATTTAACTTATTTTCCAGACGTTGCAATGCCCGACTGACACCCGAAGTGGTTTGTCCCAAACGCTCTGCCGCCATGACAATAGAACCACTATCCACAATAGTGACAAAAGCCTGTAATTCTTCAATCGTCGATTTCATTTGTCACTCTTTTATTGATTTTCGGTCAATAATATTTTGCAAATTCAGCTATTTTTTCGCAACAATAAAAAGCACAAAATACTCAACATCGAAAATACTTAAAGATTAAAGCTATGAATATTGTTCCTCAATTTGGTGTCGGTACCTTTCGCCTGTCTGGACAGACCGTCATTGATTCAGTCAAAACAGCCCTGGAAGTCGGTTATCGCGCCGTAGATACGGCACAGATTTATGCCAATGAAGCGGAAGTGGGTCAGGCTATTGCAGAAAGCCAAGTTAATCGTAACGAGCTATTCATTACCACCAAAATCTGGACAGATCATTACGCACCAGACAAATTAATTCCAAGCCTCAAAGAGAGTCTGCATAAATTGCGTACCGATGCAGTTAATCTGACGCTCATTCACTGGCCTGCACCTCGCTTAGGCGTTCAAATTCCTGAGCTGATGCAGACTTTATTAGAAGCCAAACAGCAAGGTCTGACTGAGCATATCGGTGTGTCCAATTTCAATATTGAGCTGACCCAACAAGCCATTGATACGATTGGTCTGGAGCATATCGCAACTAACCAGATTGAACTGAGTCCTTATCTGCAAAATCAGCGTCTGGTCAGTTTCCTACAATCTCAGAAGATTGATGTCACCTCTTATATGACACTAGCTTATGGCAAAGTGCTGAATGATCCTGTCCTGCAAGGAATTGCTGCACAGCATCAGGCTTCGACTGCACAAATTGCACTGGCTTGGGCCTTGCAAAAAGGTTTTGCTGTGATTCCTTCTTCAACCAAACGTGAACATCTGCTTGCCAATCTGGCAGCGCAGGAGATACAACTGTCTCAAGAAGAAATGGCTTTGATCAGCACCTTGGAGCGCAATGGCCGCGAAGTTGATCCGGAACAACTGGCACCCCTCTGGGACTAAGCAGAAACCATGAAAGTTAATTTTCCTTTGCTTGCACTGGCGGTTGGCGCCTTTGCAATTGGTACCACTGAATTCTCTCCTATGGGTTTTCTGCCAGAAATCGCTCGTGATCTGGAGATTTCGATTCCTCGTGCCGGGATGCTAATCAGTGCCTATGCTTTAGGTGTGATGTTGGGTGCACCGCTAATGACCCTCTGGTTAAGCCGTTATTCTAAACGTAAGTCTCTCATTTTACTGATGGCGATTTTTACGATTGGTAATATTCTGGCGACATTAACGCCTAATTATCTGGGGCTGATGGGGGCACGCATCATTACCAGCCTGAACCATGGTGCTTTCTTCGGGATTGGTTCGGTTGTCGCGGCCAGTGTCGTTCCGAAAGATAAACAGGCCAGCGCTGTAGCCATGATGTTTATGGGCCTGACCATTGCCAATATTGGCGGGGTGCCACTGGCAACCTGGATAGGACAACATATCGGCTGGCGTATGGCTTTTCTGGGTATTTCCCTGCTTGGTGTGCTGACCATGTTCTCCCTATGGAAAGCCTTACCAGAAGGCCAAAGCAGTCAGAAACCGGATGTAAGGCAGGAGCTGCAAGTCCTGACCCGCCTGCCTGTTGTTTTAGCTTTATTGACTACCGTGATGAGTGCGGGGGCCATGTTTGCCCTATACACTTATATTGCGCCAAGTCTGCAAAGCTTTACTCAAGCCTCACCGGCATTAATTACCCTAATGCTTGTGCTGATTGGAGTAGGTTTCTCGATTGGTAATCATCTGGGTGGCAAGTTTGCAGATCTATCCTTAGATAAAACCCTGATTGGCTTTTTAATCTTGCTTATGCTGATGATGCTGCTCTTCCCGATTCTGGCAAGCACGGCTCTTGGCGCAGGTCTGGCATTAATCATCTGGGGTGCTGCTGCCTTTGCCGTGGTCCCACCTTTACAGATGCGAGTCATGTCCGTGGCTTATGATGCGCCTGGACTGGCCTCTTCAGTAAATATTGGTGCCTTTAACCTCGGGAATGCTTTGGGTGCGATTGCGGGTGCCAGTGTGCTAAATCTGGGACTTAGCTATAGTGCGGTTTCATTTGCCGGTGCTGGGCTCAGTGCTGTTGCTTTGCTTCTGGTCGTGATTCAAATGAAACTGGTTCCACAGCAAGAGACTCCTGCGCAGCAATGCTCTTAAAATTTCCTTCATCAAAAAGTCCGCCTGATGCGGACTTTTTTATTGGCTATTTAGCGTAAAGCTTCAGGTAACACAGGCGTTGTCACAGGTTTAGCCAGTTCGGTTTTCATCTTTTGCAGCATCTGATAAGGCTGCTGCTGCACAAACATATTCACAAAGGTTAAAGGAATCGAACCTTCAGGATTGGCATAACCATAAGTCGATACCTTGACCTTGTTATTGGCCAGTTTCTGGAAGGTCCAGTCTCCCTGATAATCAGTCAAACGTACATAATTCGGATTTAGGGCATACCCAGTCTGAATTGCTTTATTCTTGATGATGATCTGACCATTGGCATCCTTGATCATTTTGCCTTGCACGATCAAATCACGATCTTTTAAAGGAAATGGAAAATCCAGCACCATATACAAGGTGAAATCGCCTTTTTTATCATCACGGGATAGCACCTTGATACTACCCATATAAGGCACCCATTTCACTGCATGATCAACATCCAGAATCAGAGAAACGGCATTCTCAATCGGGACATTGTAGGTGGTTTCGGCTTTATAGAGAAAAACGGGATTACGCTCATCCTGATAGGTCCAGACTTTAATATTATTTTTATTAATGCTGAGCTTGGCATTCTGCACAGAGGTCGACTGTGCTGTAGCGGCAAAGGCTACAGCACACGCCATTAATATTAATTTCTTCATTCCATTGTCATCTTATTTTAGTTTTAAGTTATTTTTATATAGGATTTTGACGAAAATTTATACTTAAATATCGTTAAAACCAAGTACATCCTTCATGTCATATTTACGTGCATCACGACCAACGACCCAAGCTGCTGCACGTACGGCACCCGCTGCAAAGTTCATACGGTTGGTTGCTTTATGCGTAATTTCAACACGCTCGCCTTCGCCAATAAACATTGCAGTATGTTCACCGACAATATCACCGCCACGAATGGTCTGAAAACCAATGCTTTTACGTTCACGAGGACCCGTATGCCCTTCACGATGATACACCGCATCTTTTTTCAGATCACGACCCAGTGCTCCAGCAATCGCTTCACCCATCATAAGAGCTGTACCTGATGGCGCATCTACCTTATGACGGTGATGTGCTTCGATCACTTCAATATCGACCGTATCACCAAAGACTTTAGAGGCAAGTTCTAGCAGTTTGATCGAAACGTTCACACCAACCGAATAGTTCGCTGCATAGACCACTGGAGTTTCTTTTGCAGATTCATCCAGATAAGCTTTTTGTTCGTCATTCATACCAGTCGTACCAATCACGATCGCAACGCCATTTTCACGGCAGATTTTAAGATGATTTACCGTCGCAGCAGGCGCAGTAAAGTCGATCACTACGTCACAGTCTTTAACTACTTCTTCAAGATGGCCGACAACCTTTACACCCAGGCTCCCTACACCAGCCAGTTCACCGGCATCTGCGCCAATCAATGAGCTTTCAGGGCGCTCAACAGCTGCTGCCAATTGGTAACCGGCTTCTTTCACCGCCTGAATAAGGATGCGTCCCATACGGCCGCCTGCACCTAAAATCCCAATGCGTGGTGTCGCTGACATAACATAGTCCTGATGTTGATTCGAAATTGCTCTTACTATAGCAAAACTCGCTCATAACACTAAGATTGATCGCATAAAAATCAATGAAAAGAATTAAAGAAGGTCATGAGGGATTTTGATATGCAGTCCATATCAACAATAGTTTATGGACGAGTAAAAAGAAAAATAATTCCATTAGAGGAATAATGATTAAATAGTTAGTCAGAGATAAACTCATTTAAAGAAAAATTCTAGTTAATAAGAATTAGATTTTAATTTTAAATAATTGAATTTAATAAGATAAAAAATATTTTTCCATGGTACGTATGATCTTGATTTTTCATATTCAGATTATTTGTATTTAAGGGAAATATATTGAAACTCCAATTTGACCACCTCAGCAATATAAGTATTACTGATATTATTGAATTAAATACCCATTATCGCGTACTGAGGCATATGCCTTTAGCGCATGGCATTATTTTAGATGAAGCGCGATGGATTGTTTGAGTAAATGAAAGTATAAATCCATACTTTTTTAAATTTAGGAATGTTTAAGGATCAAGCATCAAGTAGTTGACCAACTTCCAAGCTGGTATATCCACGTTCTTTAAAGATCAAAATAATCGCTTTTTTATAATCTTCACAAATAGATGTTTTATATTTAGTGATGAGTTGAATCTCGGAATTCAGCTCCAGGTCATTTTTTAAGGTCAAAACTTCGGTAGAGATCTTATTAAAAATCTTTAAATTAAACATACAGGCACCTGTTATCAGTTGTAGCGGCCCGACTACAACAAATACCTGCCTTAGCTCAGCTAGACACCCTTGGTCGCAAGGATTACAAATTAGAAAAAGTTCTGCAAGTTTTGAGGAATTGACAGATTAAATAACCGTCTAAATCATTCTTATTTAGCAAGATTGTCGGCCTAAAAATTAATTTTATATATCAATTTCTTAATAATCTCATGTTTGCTAAAAATTTAATAGGAACCAGTTTTTGTAACAATTCTTTTAATATTTCAGATTATTCATAATATTTTATTAGTCAAATGAATAGAGAGATCATTAATTCAGGATTTTCATATCCTGATGATGAGGTCTTAAAAGACAAAGTATTTTTTCTATCTGGCAAAGGTAAAACCAGACTCTTTGTACGCTTTGGCTCACATCAATCTCGGCCTTTTGCTGCTATCCAGAATACTGGAAGTTTCCTATGATGAATTCATCAGGAACAGGAAGTTCCAAACAAGAATAACAATAGATCAGCAGAAGGACAGTAAGGTACGACAGGAGTTATACTGAGCGAACCCATACGAAAAACCCCGGCAGGATGCTGGGGTTTTTCTTTTAGTATTTAAATTAAATTTCATCCTTTAAATGTGCAAATATGTGACATACATCACATTAACAAATCCATTTTCTTATATATTTTGCCACTTGCTCAATTTTATGAGATTAATGATTAATCTTATATTTCAGTTATTTAAATAACATCAAACTACATTAGTAAACATAAGTACACACAAAAAAACATCAATATTTACATTTTATGTCAACATTTTTGCCAAGTGTACTGAGTAGTACACTATTTTTAATACAAGGAAATTTATATGAAATTAGTTCAATTAACTTTTGCCGGGGTAGCGTTAATTGCTGCATCACAAACTTTTGCTGCTGAAGAAGTAGCACAAACAGCTCCTGCTGCAACTGAAACAGCTGCGTCTGAAGTTCAAGCTGCTGAAGCACCTGCAAGCGAAGCTCAAGCAACTGAAGCTCAATAATATGACAGGATTTATATTTCTCTGCGTGAGGGGTATAAATCCTTCTTAAAAAGCCAATATCATTAAAAGAATAATTTTCTCATTATTTTTATCTAATAATTAACTTATACATCTTTTCCGAATTTAAGCTATAAAAAAGGACGCCTGAGCGTCCTTTTTTATCTATCCAGATCAGTCAAACAACCGATCAAAGAAAGATTTTTTCTTTGGAGAAGACTGGCTGCCCTCATCTTCCATGGTCGCTTGCAACTCTTTCAACAGTTCACGTTGACGTGCAGTCAGGTTCACTGGTGTTTCTACAACAACACGGCAAAGCAGATCACCTTGCATGGTTGAACGTACTGGTTTCACGCCCTTACCACGTAGGCGGAACAGTTTACCGGTTTGCGTACCTTCAGGAATTTTCAGGCTGACACGACCATCTAATGTCGGAATCTGAACTTCTTTACCCAAAGCTGCATCCGCAATTGAAATTGGCACATCCATATACAGATCTGCACCGTCACGCTGGAAGATTTCGTGTTCACGTACCACGACTTCAACGTATAGATCACCTGATTGGCCATCACGAATCGCTTCACCTTTACCAGTCAAGCGTACGCGGTCGCCATTGTCCACCCCGGCTGGGATAGTAACTTCTAGGGTTTGCTGACGGTCAGATACACCTGATCCATGACATTTATTACATGGGTTCTTAATGATCTTGCCCTGGCCACGACAGGTACTACAGGTTTGCTGTACCGAGAAGAAACCTTGCTGCATACGTACTTGGCCGGCACCATGACAGGTTGGACAGGTTTCAACATCGTTCGGATTTTTAGAACCTTTACCATCACAGGCGTCACATGGTGCTGGTGCAGTAAAAGTAATGGTTTTCTTAACGCCTTTGACTGCTTCTTCAAGCGTCAATTCCATCACATAGCGTAAGTCTGAACCACGGCGTTGACGTTGCTGGCCACGGCCCCCCCCACCAAAGGCTCCACCGAAAATATCCCCAAACTGGCTGAAAATATCTTCCGCACTGAAACCACCGAAGCCGCCAGCACCACCGCCCATACCACCTTCAAAGGCTTGATGGCCCATACGGTCGTACATGCTGCGTTTTTCGCTGTCTGACAGAACTTCATACGCTTCTGAAGCTTCTTTAAACTTCTCTTCAGCTTCAGGATTGTCCGGGTTACGGTCTGGATGATATTTCATCGCCAACTTACGGTAGGCTTTTTTAATTTCATCATCACTAGCGGTTTTAGAGACGCCCAAAACCTCATAATAATCACGTTTAGCCATGTCTGGCGATGCTCCTCACGGAATTCTATTTAATATTGACTGTGGTCTAAAATTGGGGTTAAACCCAGCTTTACAAGGGGAATTCTGAAAAAAAATTGAAAGCTTAGAATACGGCTTTGTTTTGAGAAAATTTGAAGATACCTTTGAACCAGGCATTAATGAGGAAAATAATGGCAATAAAGCTGAATACTACACCTGCGACTGTGCAGGCTTTCACCCAAAGCTGGCTATCCCAGGCGAAGAAAAATAATGGAATGAACCAGAGCGCTGCAAAAATCGCGAGTACTGAATAAATTACAATATTACGCATGATCCAGAGTGCCTGTGCCTGTAACCAGACTTCAGCATAATCAATCTGGGTCACCTTACGTGCATACCAGTAGGCGAATATGCCGCTTACCACTGTAAACAAAGCAAAAAACATGAAGACATAAGCCATCGCCACGGAACGTCGCATCTTGGTGAGTGTGTCTTGAGTCATGTTTAGTCAACCTTAGTGTGCGGCCCAGCACAAGCGAGTTCCGCAGCAGTATGTCTTTTTTGAATTATTAAAAAATCAGGTACTACTATATTGAAATTTTCAATATTTCGCACCTGAAATTATGACAAATTTAAACAGAATTTAAACTTTTTTTCACTTTAAACCATTGTGCATATAAGGCTGGCAGGAAAAACAGTGTTAATAGCGTTGCCACGATCAATCCTCCCATAATGGCAACCGCCATTGGTCCGAAGAAAATGCTTCTGGATAAAGGAATCATGGCCAGAACGGCAGCCAGTGCAGTCAGGACAATCGGACGGCAACGGCGCACTGTGGCATTGATAATTGCATTCCATTGCGACTCACCGGCCTGAATATCCTGTTCAATCTGGTCAATGAGAATCAACGAGTTACGCATGATCATGCCTGACAAAGCAATCGTGCCTAGCATGGCCACAAAGCCAAAAGGTTTATTGAAAATTAACAGGAATAAGACCACGCCAATAATGCCCAATGGCGCCGTTAGGAAGACAATAAAGGCACGTGAAATACTTCTAAGCTGGATCATCAGCAAAGTCATCACCACCGCTAAAAATAAAGGCATACCCGCATTTACTGAATTCTGCCCACGCGCAGATTCTTCGACTGTTCCGCCTACTTCAATCAGATAGCTACTTGGCATTTCTGATCTGAGCTGCTCAAGTTGATCTTTCAGCTCGTTGACCACGGTTGCCGGTTGCAGTTGTGTCCGGATATCAGCCCTTACGGTAATGGTCGGCAAGCGATTCCGATGCCAGATCAGGCCTTCTTCAAAGCTATATTCGATCTTGGCAATCTGGGCCAGAGGAACTGAACTCCCATTCGTGGTCGGTACTGCCAGACTACTCAGTGAACCGACATCGACACGTTCAGCCTGATCACCCCGTAAGCGGATCTCAATCAGCTCACGTTTCTCACGGTACTGATCAATCGCAGTTCCAGAAATTGAGCTATTCAGGAAATTGGCCAAATCGCTACTGCTTACTCCCAACTGACGGGCACGATCCTGATCGATATCCAGTTTAATCACTTTACTTGGCTCGCCCCAGTCCAGATGCACATTGGTAGTATTCGGATTATCTCCGACCGTTGCTGCAACTTTCTGTGCCCATTGACGGACTAATCCCAGGTCTTCACCCGATACTCGGAACTGTAATGGATAGCCGACGGGTGGGCCATTTTCCAGCAGAGATACGCGGGTACGGGCTTCTGGTAACAGCACCCGAATCTGGTCGCTTAAGGATTTACGGATTTCATTGCGGTCTTCAAGTGATGAAGCCAATACCACAAACTGGGCAAAGCTGGCTTGCGGCAATTGCTGGTCTAATGGCAAATAGAAACGCGGTGAGCCGGTACCGACATAGACCACATAGTTATCAATCCCCTCCTGTTTGGACAGGAAGTTTTCAACTTTTTTCACCGCAGCCTCAGTCGCTTTTAATGAAGCGCCCTCTTCCAGTTTCAGATCTACCAGAATTTCGGCACGGTTCGATGGCGGGAAGAATTGTTTTGGCACCAGATTAAACATCAAAATGGATAGCACAAAAATCCCGACAGTCGCCGCGATGACCGTTTTACGGTAGGTAACACAGATATTCACCCAACGGCGAAAGCCCTGATAGAACTTGGTTTGATAAGGATCATGATGTTCACCGGCATGATGCACCAGCGGCTCCGGTTCAGGGCGTTTGCCTAAACGCGCCCAGAGACGTTGATACCATGGTGCTCTCTGCACCAGATCTTTATTGAAATCTGGCAGGAGTTTGTCACCCAGATAAGGCACAAACAGAACTGCGGCAATCCAAGATACTAATAACGCCAGCGTCACCACCTGGAAAATCGAGCGGGTATATTCCCCGGTACTGGATGCTGCTGTCGCAATCGGCAGGAAACCGGCAGCAGTAATCAGTGTTCCGGTCAGCATTGGAAAAGCAGTCGTCCGCCAGGCATGACCTGCCGCCTGTAAGCGGCTAAAACCCTGCTCCATTTTGATTGCCATCATTTCAATGGCAATGATTGCGTCATCCACTAGAAGGCCAAGTGCCAGAATCAGGGCACCCAGAGAAATCTTATGCAGACCAACATCAAACAGTTGCATCCCGGCAAAGGTCATCGCCAGTACCAGTGGAATCGAGAACGCCACCACCAGACCGGTACGAAAACCGAGTGAGAAAAAACTCACCAAGAGAACAATAATCACGGCCTCGGCCAGAACTTTCATAAATTCATTAATACTGCGTTTCACCGCTACCGGCTGATCTGAAACTTTTTGCAGATCCATTCCTAAAGGCAAAGTTTTCTGCAAACGGGCAAATTCCTGTTCCAGATTTTTACCCAAGGCAATGATGTCACCGCCTTTACGCATCGATACGGCAATACCGATGCCATTTTCGCCCATAAAGCGCATACGCGGTTGTGCCGGATCGGTAAAGCCGCGATAAACCTCCGCCACATCACCAAGCTGGATGGTCTTGCCATTCACCAGTAAAGGTAGTTGCTGCAGTTCTTCGACATTATTCAGCGCACCACTGACCCGCACCTGAATCCGGTCAGAACGGGTTTCAAAAAAGCCCGCCTGAGTCATGGCATTTTGCTGCTGCAGTGCCTGCTGAATGGCAGTCACTGGAATACCCAACTGGGTGGCTTTGGTGTTGGAGATTTCGATCCAAATTTTCTGGTCTTGGAGTCCAATCAGTTCAACTTTGGCAACATCCTTGACCCGTTGCAACTGTAACTGTAAACGGTCTGCATATTCTTTAAGCGTCGCATAATCAAAGTCATTGCCTTTAATGACATAGATGTTACCAAAGGTATCGCCGAACTCATCATTGAAGAATGGACCTTGTACGCCTTGCGGCAATTCATGCCGAATATCATTGATTTTCTTACGGACGTTATACCAGACATCCGCGACATCCTTGGAAGCCAAGGAATCCTTGGCAATAAAAGTCACCATGGATTCCCCCGGACGGGAATAGGCCATGATCCGGTCATACTGTCCGGTAGTCATCAACTCTTTTTCAATCCGGTCGGTGACCTGTAAGGACATTTCTTTAGCACTGGCACCCGGCCAGTAGGTCTGGATTACCATCACCTTAAAGGTAAACGGCGGATCCTCACTTTGTGACAGTTTGGAATAGGATACGATGCCCACCAAACCGAGCAGGATCATGAAATACAGTACCAGACCTTTATTCTTTAAGGCCCATTCAGACAGGTTAAAGTTCATATTTAACTCCCTGCCTGAATTTTCACACTACGGTTTTCACGGTCAATCGGATTGATTTTTTGCTGGTCACGCAGCAGATGCACCCCACCAATCACCACATAATCATCAGCCTTTAACCCACTGAGAACTGGTACAGAATCACGGCCATAAGCACCCAGCTGAACCGGCACTTTGCGGATGGTATGATCCGGCTTGACTACCATCACATAGGCCTGCTGATCGGTCGCTGAAACGCTGGATAAAGGAACGCTAAGGACATTGTCCTGACTGTTCTGGAAGAATACCCGGGCACTCTGACCAAGCTGAATCTGGCTGTTCCCTTCGCGTAAAGCCACTTTCACCCGGAAGGTACGCGATTGATCTGCTGCTGGTGAAATCTCACGAACAAAGGCAGCAAATTTTTCATTCGGTTTGGACCATAAAGTAACCCAGGCCGGCTGACCAGTTTTAATTTTGGAAATTGCCTGTTCAGGAACCCCAATCACAACTTCACGCTCACCGGCTATCGCCAGTTCAAAGGCGGCCTGCCCTGCTGCAACGACCTGACCAATTTCGATATTGCGTGCAGTAATCACTCCATTTTTATTGGCAATGAGCTGGTTATAAGCGGTCTGGTTTTTGGCCGTATCATAATTAGACTGGGCCTGTTTCAGATTTGACGCGGCTGCCTTGTATTGATTTTCAATCACATCATATTGTGAACGGCTCACGGCATTGGTTGGTAACAGCTGCTTGAAACGCTGTAATTCATCCTGAGCAATTTTACTGGCCGATTGGGCACTTTCCAGCTGGGCACGTGCTGCATTTAATTGAAGTTGAGCATCTTTCACATCTAGGGTCGCCAAGACCTGCCCCACTTTTACCTGATCGCCCACATCGACAAAGCGCTGGGTGACCTGCCCGCCTACCCGGAATGCCAGTGCTGTTTGCTGATGTGCCTGGACATCACCGGCATAGCTTTTCAATTCCTGATGTGAAGTTTTCGGTGTGGTCACCATGACAAATGGAACTTCCTGTTCTGCTGCAGCGCTGTCCTTGCTACATCCTGAGAAAGCCATACTGCATAGGACGATCATACCAGCCAGTGCGCTCTGTATCGTGCTCATTATTGTTCGCTCTTATCTAATCATCATTTTTAGGGCAAAATAGGTAGATATATAAATTGCTTATTTTTTAATTAATATACCACCCGGTACACTAATTAGGATTCTGCAGTTAAAACAATGACCATATTGATTTTTTTTGGATGAAATTGTGCAAATACCGGTTGGACGGCCCAAGGATCTGGAGAAACGCCAGCGTATTCTGAACGCAGCGAAACAGCTGTTTTTACAGCATGGTTATCATGGTTCCAGCATGAACCAGATTGCGCTGGAAGCCGGGGTGACCAAACTCACTGTCTATAATCATTTTCAGGATAAGGCCACGCTGTTTAGCTGTGCGGTTGAAGAAACCTGTGAGGCAATTTTGCAGGAATCTCCTAAAGTTCTGCAGCCTGATAGTGATTTTCAGCAGGAGCTATATCAGATCTGTCTGCGCTCATTCAATATTGCCAATCTGCCGGAAGCTCTCAAACTGGACCTGCTCATCATGCAACTGGCCTATGAAAAAAATCCGTTGGCGGAACGTTTTTATACAGCCTCACATATCAAGCTGAATCAGGCCTGGCATGATTTCTTTGAGCAGGCGCAGCAACATCAATTTATCCAGACTGATGATCCGCAGCATCAGACCGAACTGATGGTGTCCTTACTGTTAGGTATGCGACATCACAAAGTCTTACTGGATTTAAGCCCGTTACCTGACATGCAGCAACGCCATCAGATCATTCAGCAGGCCATCGAGATCTTTATGCTGAAATATGCAATTTCCCGTTAAATTTCTTCTATCTGGCCTGATCCTTGCAACAGCGTAAGGACTAAAATTCATCCAATTATCAACAAATGATATTCAACTTTTGTCTGCAAAAGACTTGGATTGTCATGCAGTCGGGGTATAGTCAAAGGAAGAATCGGAGGGATATAAAAAATGGTTCAACAGATTGATGCACCTCTACGCGAAGACGTACGTTTACTGGGTAATTTGCTGGGAGAAACCCTGAAGTTACATGCGGGGCAAGATTTGTTTAATCAGGTCGAGCAAATTCGGGCCTTATCGAAAGGCGCTCGCGATGGACAGGTGGAAGCAGAAAAACAGCTGGAACAATTATTCCTGACTTTAGAAGATCATGAAATCCTGCCATTGACCCGTGCCTTCACCCATTTCTTAAACTTTGCCAATATTGCCGAACAGTACCATGTGGTACGTCGTCGCCGTCAAAGCGAATTTGAGGAAACTACAGAATCTCCAAATCCTCTGGTTCCTTTATTTGAAAAATTCAAACAGCAAGAAATTTCTGCAGAAACCTTATATCAGCAAATCTGTGAATTAAAGATTGAACTGGTGCTGACCGCACATCCAACAGAAGTCAGTCGACGCACCCTGATCCAAAAATATGATGGCATCAATAATGCCCTGTCCAAATTTGACCAGCAGAAACTGACCCCACGTGAACGTCAGACAGTTTTGGCTGACTTAAAACAGCTCATCAGTTCTGCCTGGCAAACTGATGAAATCCGTCAACATCGCCCAACCCCGGTGGATGAAGCCAAATGGGGCTTTACGACAATCGAACAGACCCTCTGGAATGCGGTTCCTAAATTCATCCGTGAGCTGAACGGCATGGTTGAGGAACAATGTGGCCAGACTTTGCCACTAGATGTTGCTCCGGTACGTTTCGCTTCCTGGATGGGGGGTGACCGGGATGGCAACCCGAATGTGACGCATAATGTGACTCAGGAAGTATTGTGGTTGTCGCGCTGGAAAGCAGCTGATCTGTATCTGCGTGATATTGAAAACCTGCGCTGGGAACTTTCTATTCAGCAATGCAGCGATGAAATTACACAGGCGTTAGGCCATCAACATCCTGAACCCTACCGTGAATATTTACGCGATATCCGTGAACGTCTAAAAATCACCCGTGCCTGGCTGGCTGAAAAACTGCATGGCAAAGATGCGGATGATAGTCGGGTGATTAAAAGTAAAGATGAGTTATTAAAACCTTTACTGACCTGCTATCGCTCATTGATGGCGTGCAATCTGGCAGAACTTGCCAATAGCAGTCTGCTGGACCTGATTTACCGGGTGAACTGTTTCGGCATTGAACTTCTCAAACTGGATATTCGCCAGGAATCTGGTCGTCATCGTCAGGCCATTTCAGCCATTACTGAATATCTGGGTCTGGGTAATTTTGAAACCTGGACTGAACAGGCCCGTCAAAACTTCCTGTTGCAGGAACTGCAAAGTAAACGGCCTCTACTACCTAAACACCTGAATGAACCAGCGGGTAGCCTGATTGAACATCCGGATGTGCAGGAAGTGTTTACCACCATGCGCACATTGGCCGAACAGCCAAGTGAGTCTCTGGGTGCCTATATTATTTCCATGGCCGAATACCCAAGTGATGTGCTGGCTGTCTTGCTGCTGCAAAAAGAAGCTGGGATTAAACAGCCTTTACGGGTAGTACCTTTATTTGAAACCTTAAAAGATCTCGACGGCGCTGCTGACACCATGTCGACACTCTTTAATATGCACTGGTACAAACAGCATATTCAGGGTAAGCATGAAGTCATGATTGGTTATTCGGATTCGGCCAAAGATGCCGGCTTTATGTCAGCCAACTGGGCACAGTACCGTGCGCAGGAAGAACTGACCGCAGTTGCTAAACAGCATGGTATCCAGCTGACCCTGTTCCATGGTCGTGGCGGTTCGATCAGCCGCGGCGGTGCACCCACCCAGCAAGCCTTGTTCTCGCAACCACCAGGCTCTATTTCAGGCGCTATTCGGGTGACTGAACAGGGTGAAATGATCCGCTTTAAATTCGGTCTGGAAGAAATCGCACTACAAAATCTGGAAATTTATACAGCGGCGACGCTGGAAGCGACTTTATTACCGCCACCTGAACCAAAACCGGAATGGCGTGATCTGATGCATAAAATGACTGATCTATCAGTACAAGTCTATCGTCAGACGGTACGTGAAAATCCGCATTTCGTAAAATACCTGCGTACCGTGACCCCAGAACTGGAACTGCAAATGCTGCCGCTTGGTTCACGTCCTGCCAAACGTAAGGTCAGCGGTGGAATTGAATCCTTGCGTGCTATTCCCTGGGTCTTCGCCTGGACCCAGATCCGTTTGATGTTACCGGCTTGGCTGGGTACCGGTGCCGCATTAAATGAGGTACTGGATCAAGGGCAACGTACAATTCTGGATGAGATGCTAACCGAATGGCCTTATTTCCAGACCTTAATTGATATGCTGGAAATGGTGCTGTCCAAAGCAGACAGCAATGTCGCGCTCTATTACGAATCACATCTGACTCAGGATGAAGACCTGAAAGAGCTCGGCACGGAACTGCGTCAACGCTTGCAAGATGCCATCCAGACCCTACTCACTTTAAAAGATGAATCAAAACTGCTGAGCAGTAATGGTGTCTTGGACCAGTCCATGACCGTGCGTAAACCTTATCTGTTACCGCTCCATTTACTGCAAGCCGAATTGATGAAACGTCGTCGATTATATCTGGAACAGCAGCAGGCTGAACACACGCCAGTCGATCATGCCCTAATGGTGAGTATTGCCGGTATTGCCGCCGGTTTACGAAATACCGGTTGATTTTTTCCCTTCCATTTAAAGCACATCTACACGATGTGCTTTTTTATTGATCAGTCAATAGCCAAAAAAAGCTTTATTTATATATCAAATTGAAATTACTTATAGAAGTTGAATATGAATTGTCCGGGAATTAATCCACTGATTTAACTTTAGTTTTGATTTAAAAAACTTTTACCGCACGGTAAAATATCAAATAAAGTCATAGAATTAATTTGAACAAAAATTTTGTTTCAGTGATTAAATCTTCTAAAAAACAAGAGTATGATGTGCACAATTTATCTTTTGAGTGCTCATTTTATGTCCAATTGGTTTCCCAAGTGGCGCCCTTATGAGGGTAGTATCGATGCACGACCAGTAGGTACCGCAGAGTATTTACCGCCTGCCCAGACCCTGATCTTGGGGGTACAACATGCCTTTGCCATGTTCGGAGCGACGGTACTGGCGCCATTTCTAATGGGTTTTGATCCCAATCTGGCCATTTTAATGTCGGGGATCTGTACCATCCTGTTCTTCCTGATCACGGGTGGTCGTGTACCAAGTTATCTGGGTTCAAGCTTTGCGTTCATTGGGGTGGTGATTGCAGCAACCGGCTATGCAGGTGCTGGCGGACTGAATCCAAATATTGGTGTCGCCGCTGGCGGGATTATTGCATGTGGTGTGCTTTATACCTTGATGGGTGTTCTGGTCATGGCAACGGGAACCCGCTGGATTGAAAAATTGATGCCGCCGGTGGTGACCGGTGCGGTGGTAATGATTATCGGTCTGAACCTGGCCCCTGTGACTGTGAAAAACGTCATGGGCAATACCTTTAATATGTGGATGTCACTGGTGACCGTACTGTGTATGGGTTCTATTGCGGTGTTTACCAAAGGTCTGGTACAGCGTCTATTGCTCTTGATCGGTTTATTGCTGGCTTACTTCATTTACTACATTTTAAGTAATGTGATGGGCTATGGTACTGCGATTGATTTTGCGCCAATTCAGCAAGCTGGCTGGTTTGGTGTTCCGAGCTTCCATGCACCTGTATTTGATACCAATGCCATGCTGATCATTGCGCCAATTGCCTTGATTCTGATTGCAGAAAACCTGGGACATATTAAAGCGGTGGGTGCCATGACCGGTGAGAATCTAGATCCGCATATCGGTAAAGCCTTTGTGGCGGACGGTATTGCAACTACCTTGGCAGGTGGTGTGGGCGCACCGGGTATGACTACCTATGGTGAAAATATTGGTGTGATGGCCGTTACCCGGGTTTACTCGACGATTATCTTTGCTGTTGCCGGTGTATTTGCAGTATTCCTCGGTTTATCGCCGAAATTTGGTGCGATTATTCATACCATTCCAACAGCGATTTTAACCGGCGCCTCAATTGTGGTCTTTGGTCTGATTACTATTGCCGGTGCGAAAATCTGGATCGAAAATAAAGTCGATTTTTCACAGAACAAAAACCTGATGGTGGCAGCAGTAACGATTATTCTGGGTACGGGTGACTTTGCCCTGACCTTCGGTAACTTTAACCTGGGTGGAATTGGTACAGCGACCTTTGCTGCGTTATTCCTGAACTGGTTCTTTAGCCTGGTCGATAAAAAATAATTCGAAGACTTAAATTTTCAAGCAGCCTCCAGGCTGCTTTTTTTATATCGTAAGAATTGTTTAAATAGGCCTGATCTTTTATATGAGCATCCTGCCGATGCGTCTGGATTTTTTTGATTTACGTCTTTTTCTCAATATAGTCGACACAGGTAGTCTGACCAAAGGTGCTGAACGCTCTGCCATTTCCTTACAGGCAGCAAGTGAGCGGATTAAAAAGCTGGAACAGCAATATCAGGTCAGTCTGTTCAGCCGCCATTCTGGCGGGGTGAAAATGACTTTTGCGGGACAGGTCTTTGCTGAGCATGCCCAAGCCCTGTTGCAACAGGGACAACAGTTGTCTCAAGCCATGGCCGGTTTTAGTGAAGGACTCAATTCCAATATCAGCTTATGGTGTAACTCTTCAGCACAAAGTGAGTACCTTCCCCTATTATTGCCAAAATATCTGGTAAATAACCCAAATATCCAGATTGACCTCAAAGAAGCGGAGAGCAATGACATTATTGCGGCTTTAGCGAGTGGTACTGCCAAGCTAGGACTTATTTCCAGCTTTTTTCCTGCGCCACAATTACAGACTCTGGAATTTTCAGATGATCCTCTGGTGCTGATCTGCCCTGAACAACATGATCTGGCAGCTAATCAGGCATTAACATTAGCAGACTGTCTGAGTTATCCCTTTGTTGGTCTGATGCAATATCACTCTTTGCAGCAGTCGATTGAAACCCAGGCTCGCTTGCTGAACTGTGAAATTCAATACCGCTTACGCTTACCAAATTTTGCCGCCATTGCCCAAGTTGTGGCCAATGGTGTAGGTATCGCGATCATGCCAAAACGTGCTGCACAACGTTTGTCGAAGCTCTATGCATTTCAGCAAATCCAGCTGACAGGAGATTGGGCCAACCGCAAGTTATTGTTAGCTGCAAAGAACTTTGATGAACTGAGCACCGCCTATCAGCACTTTAGCCAGTTCCTCATTTCTGCGGATGTACAAAAAATCCTGAATTAAATCCAGCCAAATTGATGCAGCATCATATAGCTACCTAAGGCGATCAGGCCGATAAAAAATACTGTCCGGAATTTCTGTTCAGAGATACGAGAACGGATTTTCTTGCCGAACCACATCCCGATCAAGGCCGGAATCAATGCAATCGCTGACATGGTATAATCAATCGGCATATCTTCCACCGGGTTTCGGTGCAGGAAAATTGCCAAACACACCGTCGAGGTGGTAAATACCAACCCTAAGGCCTGAACCAGATCATCACGTTTTAAATGCAGGGTTTGCAAATAAGGCACCACTGGAATTACCACTACCCCAGTTGCCACGGTCAAGGCCCCGCCGAGATATCCCATAATCGGAGAAAGCCACTTTTCATGCTGGCTTAAATCTGGCATCCGTTTCGCCAATAAACCATATAGGCCATATAGAGCAAGCATCCCGCCCAATAAAGCTTCACTATGAAATTCAGAATGACCTAAAGTCGGGAAAATACTCCAGACTGAACCCACGATAATGCCTGCTAGCAACAGCCAGAAACGGCGAATCAGCTTCAGTACATGACCTTCGGCAAAAAGTTGCCAGAAATTGGTCAGCATCGAAGGTACTATCAGTAAAGTTGCTGCCTGAAATGGACTCATAAATATCGTCAGCAAACCCATGGACACCGCAGGCAAACCTAATCCAATGGTGCCTTTAATCAGACCAGCCAAAGCAAAAATAGCAATAACAAAAGCAGTCATCTGATGACCCTAAATTGATTTAAGCCCATGCTATAGAAATCACGAATAGAGTAAAATCAGGGTTTTAAGAAGGAAGCCTCAAGTAAATATTGAGGCTTCAGATGGATGTGCTGAAACTCATCAGATTCATCAGCAAAAATCGGATTTAAAAGTCGTTTAAGGACGGAACTCTTTCAGTTCACGCTGAATGAAATACTGGAATATTTCCCGGTACAAATGCTCAATGAAGGCCTGATCCACGCCCTGCTGTTGTGCCAAGGCTTTGACATTTTCCACAATCTGCTCCATACGCTCCGGTGATTGCAGATCAGTTTCAGTTTTTTTAAAACGGGTGGTTTGATCAACATAAAATTGACGCGCAGCGATCAGCTCAACTAAAGCTGTATCAATGGCATCGATCTGTTGACGTGCATGTTGTAATGATTCAGCTTTGATTTTTTCCATGTTTATTCAGTCACTTTCAGTTTAGTTATCACTCTTATACTTTTCTTCTAACACATTACTGAAAATACTTTCAATCATCCAGACACGATATAAGCTATTAAATGTATAACTTTGCCCATCAATACGCAGTTCCAGCACCGGTAAATTCGGCTGGGACTTCATTTCACATAAGGTGTCATTTTCCTGCAACTTGGCCAGAACGTCTTCCTGGGTCAGTTCAGTAATACTCAGTTCCTGCTGCATACGCTTGAAATGTGCTGCATAAGACAGATCATAACCACGAGTCCAGACCGCTTCCAGAATCTGGTACATGGCTTCAATCCGCTGCTCTTCCGGACAGCTATAAAACAATTGCGCCATCGGCATTACAGCCTGCTCGGTTGGCCGGCAGAATGGGGTAAATTTGACTTCAGTCCGCTTGGATAAGCGCGTCGCCAGACTCCAGTCAAACCAGTCGCGTCCCTGATAAGACAGCGGATAGACATTCAACTGGATATTATAAAAATCAGCCAGCTCTTCCTTGATATAAGCCAGTAACAACCAGGAAATCGGATCTTCCAGAGCGATATACAAATCCAATTCAGGATCCATGGACTGGATTTCATTCAGCTCTTCGGCATCACTGATCAGATGCTCACGCCATTCAATATGATTGATCAGGAAAATCGGATTGCCGGTCAGTAATCTCTGCTGTTTCAGGCGACGGGTCAGACGTAACAGATCATCTACCGCCTGATACTGGCGTCCGCCAAACTGGAAATAACTGGCCAGAATCGGACTATGCTCAAAAATTCGTTCCGGAAAATTCTGCGGCGAATGATGACGGCTGGCCATCGCATATAAAGTGCGTAATTTTCCGTTCTGTTTTTGCCAGAGCATATGAAAGACATCTTCCAGCAAATACAGAAAATCCTGTCCGCGTAACGGTGTATTTCTCAGGATAGTTTCTGCCTGCTTTAAGGCTTCAGCTGTCGGTAATTCTGGGGTCTCATGAAAGCTGAAACGATGCTGTTTAGATAAAATTTTGGCATCATTCAGGCAATAGTGCTGCCATTCATCAAAAGACATCTGATTAGGCGGCTCAGCCCGCTGATCTGAAATGATGACTTTGAGTGGCTTCAGTTCCGGACTGAGAATTTCTTCCAGTTGCGGTAACTGTTGTACCGCCAGATAACTATAAACATCATCCAGTCTTAAATGGATGCTCAAGCCATCTTCAATAGATAACACCGTTTGACGAACTGGTTTCTGGTAAAACCAACTCGATCGGATTGGATCAAACCAACGGCGTAGCAGGGACATGAGAGGTGCCTCGAAAAGATTTTGTCATGCCAGCCCTTGCCAGCAGGATCGTTTTATTCAACATCCTATTATGAGGATGTTTATGACCTGATATAAGTCTTGTGCAAAACTTATATCAAGTCAGCAACAAATGTTCAATGTTTTCTAGGACTTTAGATTTCAAGATTTAGGTCAGTCACGGCCCCGGTCTCCGCCCCAGAGGTCAGTTTGGCGAATTTCGCCAGTGCCCCGTGAGTGTAATTCGGTTTCGGTTTCACCCAGGCCGCCTGACGTGCAGCAAGCTCTTCATCCGAAATATGCCAGGTCATTTCACGGGTTTCCGCATTAATGGAAATTTCATCGCCATTTTGCACCAGACCAATCGGGCCACCCTCATAGGCTTCCGGTGTGACATGACCAATCACAAAACCATGACTTCCGCCTGAGAAACGGCCATCAGTAATCAGTGCAACTGAATCCCCCAGACCTTTACCAATAATAGCAGAAGTCGGTTTTAGCATTTCCGGCATGCCCGGTCCACCTTTAGGACCTACACCGCGAATCACGACTACCTCACCTGGCTGAACTTCGCCATCCAGAATCCCGCGCATCGCACCCTGTTCGCCTTCAAACACGCGGGCCGGTCCTTTGAAATATAGACCTTCTTTACCGGTAATTTTGGCCACAGCCCCATTCGGTGACAGGTTGCCTTTCATAATGATCAGATGCGAGTCTTTTTTCACCGGTTGGTCGAATGGCAAAATAATCTGCTGGTCTTCAGGATAATCTTCTACATCTGCCAGGTTTTCTGCCAGTGTTTTTCCGGTCACAGTCAGGCAGGAACCATCTAGCATGCCAGCATCCAGCATGCGTTTCATCAATGGCTGGATCCCACCAATGGCAATCAGTTCCGACATTAGATATTTACCGGATGGACGGACATCGGCGACTACAGGAATTTCTTTACCAATTCGTACAAAGTCATCCAGGCTCAGCTCAACACCCGCTGTATGCGCCATGGCTAACAGATGCAGCACTCCATTGGTTGATCCACCCAATGCAATCAATACTTTAATTGAATTTTCAAAAGCCGCTTTGGTCATGATGTCACGTGGCTTGATATCCAGACGTAGCAGATTCATCACTGCTTCACCAGCACGGGCACAGTCAATCTGCTTGTCTTCAGACACCGCTTCCTGTGCGGATGAGCCTGGCAGGCTCATGCCGAGAGCTTCAATCGCAGAGGCCATAGAATTGGCGGTATACATCCCCCCACAAGAACCCGGCCCTGGCAAAGACACTTCTTCAATATGTTTCACCTGAATCGCATTAATTTCGCCTTTGGCATGCTGACCGACCGCTTCAAATACAGAAATCATGTCAGTATGGCCTTCACCCGGCTTGATGGTACCGCCATAAATAAACAGACCCGGACGGTTTAAGCGTGCCAAGCCCATGATGCAGCCCGGCATGTTTTTGTCACAACCGCCAATGGCAATCACGCCATCATAGGCCTGACAACCAACTACTGCTTCAATCGAATCGGCAATAATTTCCCGCGACAGCAAGGAGTATTTCATCCCTTCAGTCCCGTTGGAAATCCCATCAGAAATAGTGATGGTATTGAAGATAATGCCCTTACCACCGGCAGCATTCACGCCCTGCTCGACTGTACGTGCCAGGCCATCAATATGCATATTGCAAGGGGTCACATTGGCCCAGGTCGACGCGATCCCGATAAACGGACGAGTAAAGTCTTCATCCTGAAAACCGGTGGCACGCATCATGGAACGGGCCGGTGCATTTTCGATGCCTTCATAGACGGGAGCAGAATGTTCTCGGATATTGTCTTTACTCATTTTATTCGTCCTGGATGTAATTCTTGTGAAGCTTAAAAGCTGTCTAGGTTTTATTCGATTGTATAGAAAGCGATCTTTAGATAAAAGTAAGACTCTGTGTATCTGATTCAGTTATTTGAGGTAGTGCAATTATCAAAAATAAAAAAAGCACCCCTCTGGAGTGCTTTTTTGCGCTATAAAAATTTACAGCTTAGATTTCACGTACTGCGCCTTTCGCCGCACTAGTCGTATGCATCGCATAGGCTTTTAGGGCTTTAGAAATCTTACGTGGACGGTCTTCCACTGGATGCCAGCCTTTTTCATCTTGAGCAGCACGACGAGCGGCCATAGTCGCATCATCAACAGCCAGATGAATGGTACGGTTTGGAATATCGATTTCGATACGGTCGCCATCTTCAACCAGACCAATAGCACCACCTTCAGCTGCTTCCGGAGAAACGTGACCAATCGACAGACCTGAAGAACCACCAGAGAAACGGCCGTCAGTCAGAAGTGCGCACTCTTTACCAAGACCTTTAGATTTCAGGTAGCTGGTTGGGTACAGCATTTCCTGCATACCAGGGCCACCACGTGGACCTTCGTAACGAATCACAACTACATCACCTGCTGTGATTTTACCACCCAGAATCGCATCTACCGCAGAATCCTGACTTTCAAATACGCGTGCAGTCCCGTTAAATTTCAGGATTGATTCATCTACACCAGCTGTTTTTACGATACAGCCATCCAGCGCGATGTTGCCATAAAGTACAGCCAGACCACCGTCTTTAGAGAAAGCATGTTCTGCATTACGGATCACACCATTTTCACGGTCGCCATCCAGACGTGAGTAGTAACGGTCTTGTGAGAATGCAGTTTGAGTTGGTACACCGCCCGGTGCTGATTTAAAGAATTTATACACTTCCTCATCTTCAGTACGGATGATGTCCCACTTGTCCAAAGCATCTTTTAATGTTGCTTCGTGAACCGTACCGACAGAGGTATCTAACAGGCCTGCACGATCCAGTTCACCGAGGATCGACATGATACCGCCGGCACGGTGTACATCTTCCATATGCACGTCATTCTTCGCAGGAGCAACTTTACAAAGCACTGGTACTTTACGAGACAGACGGTCGATATCATCCATAGTGAAGTCCACACCGGCTTCATTTGCAGCAGCTAACAGGTGAAGTACTGTGTTAGTTGAACCACCCATCGCGATATCCAAAGTCATGGCATTTTCATACGATGCTTTGGTCACCATTGAACGTGGCAAGACGCTGTAATCATCTTGTTCATAATGACGTTTTGCCAGTTCAACAATGAGAGAACCAGCGCGTTCGAACAGTTTTTTACGGTTCGCATGCGTTGCCAAAGTTGAACCGTTACCTGGAAGTGATAGACCCAATGCTTCAGTCAAACAGTTCATTGAGTTCGCAGTGAACATGCCTGAACATGAACCACAGGTTGGGCATGCAGAACGTTCGTATTCCGCAACTTCTTCATCAGTATAGTTATCATCTGCAGCGACGATCATCGCATCGATCAGGTCGATGGCTTTGTCATTACCACGAATTTTTACTTTACCGGCTTCCATCGGACCGCCAGACACGAAGACCACTGGAATGTTCAGACGCATTGCTGCCATCAACATCCCCGGAGTGATCTTGTCACAGTTCGAGATACACACCATGGCATCGGCACAGTGTGCGCTGACCATATATTCCACCGAGTCAGCAATCAGGTCGCGTGAAGGCAGTGAATACAACATACCGTCATGACCCATCGCAATGCCGTCATCAACAGCAATGGTATTGAATTCTTTTGCTACACCGCCTGCCTGTTCAATCTGACGTGCCACGAGTTGGCCTAGATCTTTAAGGTGAACATGACCCGGTACAAACTGAGTGAATGAGTTCACCACGGCAATAATCGGTTTACCGAAGTCTTCATCCTTCATCCCAGTTGCGCGCCATAAGCCACGCGCACCCGCCATGTTTCTTCCGTGTGTCGATGTTTTTGAACGA
Organism: Acinetobacter sp. YH12235; assembly: GCF_013417705.1. Taxonomy (NCBI): domain Bacteria; kingdom Pseudomonadati; phylum Pseudomonadota; class Gammaproteobacteria; order Moraxellales; family Moraxellaceae; genus Acinetobacter; species Acinetobacter sp. YH12235. The sequence continues at coordinate 49,056 of NZ_VPDL01000022.1, forward strand.
TAGTCAGGCATTTTATATTTCCAACAAAGTTTGAGCTTGAAATGAACCGAAAAAGGTTCACTCTGGCTAGATCATACTGACAATGAGCTTAAATCAGTCGAATGTTAGACCTATCATACTACAAGCCATTGTTTTACAAGATGACCTATTCGTTGTAGATGCAGACAAAAATGTCTATAGAGAGGTCTCGGTGAGCTGACAATAAAAATCTCTTAATAAAGCTACTATACCGCCATCATGGATCGGACAATACAAAACTTTCATGAATAATTTTTAGAATTTGCATGAGTTTTTTTTATATAAAATTTAATTAAAAGTAGGAATCTATAATCGCTGTAACAGTTAAGTGCATTGTAGATTAGGCGGCCATTTGGCTTTTAGCTTATAATAGCTGCCAAGTTTATTTGGAATTTCATGTGTGAAAATCATATTTGCAGGCACACCAGAATTTGCAGCAACTGCATTGGCTGCGCTTCTCAAAACCGATCATGAAATTGTGGCGGTCTATACTCAGCCGGACCGTAAAGCCGGTCGTGGTCAGAAACTTACCGCTTCTGCTGTGAAACAGCTGGCGCTTGAACATGACATTCCGGTATATCAGCCACTTCATTTCAAGTCTTCAACTGAAGAAGGTCTTGCTGCTCAGGCTGAGTTAAAAGCGTTGAATGCTGATGTGATGGTTGTAGCTGCCTATGGTCTGATTTTGCCGCAAGTGGTTCTGGATACGCCTAAATATGGTTGCCTGAATATTCATGGTTCACTGCTGCCACGCTGGCGTGGTGCTGCGCCGATCCAACGTGCAATTGCAACAGGTGATCACGAAACTGGCGTGACCATCATGAAAATGGCTGCCGGGCTGGACACTGGTGATATGATGTATAAAACTTTATGTCCTATCACTGCAGAAGATACTTCAGCTAGCCTGCACGATAAACTGGCTGCTCAAGGTGCGGAAGCAATTGTAGCGGTACTGGAATCTGAAGAAAAATTACAACAGTATTTAGCCGCACGGGAAGTGCAGGACGAAGAACTTACCGTCTATGCTCATAAGCTATCTAAAGCAGAAGCCCGAATTGACTGGAGCTGTACTGCCTCTAATATTGACCGTAATATCCGTGCCTTTAATCCTTGGCCGGTGGCTTTTATCCCTCTAGATGAAAATAACAACCTGCGGGTTTGGGGTTCGGTACTCTCAGAAAAAAATGCACACTGTCATGCAGCCGGCACGATTCTGGCGATTGATAAACAGGGTGTGCATGTAGCCTGTGGTGATGAAAAAGCAGTGTGTTTAACTTCACTGCAATGGCCGGGCGGCAAACCGCTCAATCCGGTACAAATTAACCAGACCCAAAAATTACATGTAGGACAATTATTGGCATGAGTCATTCTGAATCAGGCACATCTCACCTTAACTTGCGTGCCCAAGTGATTCGTACCTTACTTGCTGTACAGCAAGGACAATCTCTGGCCAGCATCTTGCCGCTGCATTTAAAGAAAGTGGCTGACCGTGATCGTGCCCTGTTCCATGAACTGGTTTTGGGTACTTTGCGTCAATGGTACGCACTTAAAAGTATTACTCTGCCACTGCTGGTGAAGCCTTTAAATAATGACACGGTTGAAACCTGTCTCTATGTCGGCCTATACCAGTTACTGGAAACCCGAATTGCACCGCATGCTGCCATTTCTGAAACCGTGACTGCAGTAAAGCAACTTGGTTATCAGGCTTTAAGTGGCGTAGTCAATGCCATCCTGCGCCGTGTTTCACGTGAAACATCGGAATTTCAGGCAGCACTGGATCAGGCTCATGGCCTGCCAAGCTGGCTATTTAAACGTCTGAAAAAAGACTGGCCAGAGCAGCTTACTGAGCTGAGTCATGAACTGAAACAGATTGCTCCACTGACCTTACGCGTAAATGAACGTCAGGTTAGCCGTGAAGACTATCTGGAAATTCTGGAAGAGCACGAAATTCCGGCTCACGCCTGTACTGTTTCCAAGGTCGGAATTGTCCTGGATGCCAATGTACAGGTACCTGATTTACCCGGCTTTGATGTCGGCGGTTTTTCGGTGCAGGATGAACATGCCCAGCTCTGCGCTACCTTGTTGCCAGATCTCGATGACAAGTTTGTGATTGATGCCTGTGCAGCACCGGGTGGTAAAACGGCGCATATTCTAGAAAAATATCAGCCGCGTAAACTGATTGCGCTGGATCAGGATGCCAAGCGTTTAACGCGTGTCACTGAGAATCTTGAACGTCTGTTATTAGAAGGCGAACACGTTGAAATTAAAGCCGCAGATGCCATTACCTGGCAGGCACCGGAACAGCCGGACTGTATCGTACTGGATGCGCCTTGTTCAGCCATCGGTGTAATGCGTCGCCATCCCGATATTCGTCTGTTACGTCATTCAACCGATATTACCCAGACGGTAGAGTTACAAAAGCAGATTCTGGAAAATATGTGGCAGCAACTGAAAGTCGGTGGCACCCTGCTCTATATCACTTGTTCAATTCTTAAAGCGGAAAATGAACAGCAGATGGTCGAATTCTTTAACAAACATCCCGAGGCTAAAGAAATTAAAATTGAAGCCGATTGGGGCATTGAACAGATCCATGGTCGTCAGCTTCTCCCTAAAACTGGTCAAGGCGATGGATTCTTCTATTGCCGGATTGAAAAAACTGCTTAAATGATATTGCTAAAAGAAAAGGTAGCTTCGGCTGCCTTTTTTATTGTTTTGATTTGAGATTCTTATTGTACAAATTTAAAAATCACTAGACTGGTCGCCAGTGCCGCCATCCCGCTGACCAGACCATACACGGTTTCATGACCTTTAGAAAAACGTTTCGCAGTTGGCAAAAGTTCATCCAGTGCCAGATAAACCATCACCCCACCGATAATCCCAAACACCATGCCATAAATAGTATGGCTCATATACGGCGCCAGAATGAAATAACCCAGCGCAGCGCCCAGAGGTTCAGCAAGGCCTGAAACCAGACTAGCCACAAGTGCATAGTCTTTACGGCCTGTTGCACCATAAACCGGTAATGCAATCGCAACACCTTCAGGCACATTATGAATCGCAATGGCAACCGCCAATGGTGCACCCAGTGCAGGACTTTCCAGCGTCGCAAAAAAAGTCGCCAATCCTTCTGGCAGGTTATGTGCACTAATCGCAAATAACGTCAGTAGTCCTGTTCTTAGTAATTGCGGCTGACTCAGATCCTGTTTCGATTGAGCCTCAATGGTTTCATGCGGATTAGGAACGAATCGATCCAGCAATAAGACCAGTACCACACCCAATAAAAAGGCAAAAGTACCATAAGCAAAACCGGATTTTTCATCAAAAGCCAGGCTAAAAGAACTAATAGATTTATTTAAAATTTCTGTGAGCGAGACATAGATCATTGCTCCGGCAGCAAAGGCCAGTCCGAAGGCTAAAACCCGGTAATTCGGTTTTTTCAAGAACAGCACCAATCCCCCACCCACGAGGGTAGCCAGACCTGCCAAAAATGTCACTGCAAAAGCGGTATAGACTTGTGCATCGGTAACGGGAGCAATTCCCATAAGTCTGCCCATTAAAAAAGTCATTATCACCAAAGATGATAATGACTTTCATTTACAGCAACAATGTGTTTATGTGAAGATTTTTAGTCTTCTGGTTCTTCTGGATTTTTTGCCAGATGCATGACAGCCAGTGCCAGACCACCCCATAATAAAACCATGGAGAAAATCATCATAATTAATGCAGATGTATTCATATTCGTTCTCCTAACTATGACGATCTTTAACTAGACTGAACAAAATGGCACCCAGAATAAAGAATGCAATCGTACCCCCACCAATCATCCATAACGTACTTGCAGGATAATCACCGTAACCCTCTGCCATGATTGATTTCAGGGTTAAACCTAATGCTGATAATAAAGATAACGGTGTGATCACAGTCAGCATGAACTTCCAGCTGCCACCCAGTTTCAGACTGGCAAACTCGTTCACATGTGTTTCCAGCTGTTTCATCAATGGACGACGGAACCAGGACAATAAAATAATCGAGAACAGACCACCACCCACAATACCAATGTTGTTAGCGAAGTAGTCAATGATATCGACAAAGGTAATGGCACTATGAGTCGAGAACATCAAGGTAGATACAACTGCTGAACCACCCGCAATAATCGTCACTGACTTGTTCTTCGACCAGCCAAGTTTGTCCTGGAATGCCGCAATTGGCACCTGCAGAATACTGACCATAGAGGTAATACCTGCCACCGTTAATGAACCGAAGAACAGGAAGCCGAACAGGTCACCACCGGCACCTAAACTGGAAATGATTTTCGGGAAGGCAATAAAGGCCAGACCGATACCACCAGAGACCACATCTTCAACTTTCGCGCCTGAACTGAACGCCATAAAACCAAGTGCTGCAAAAACCCCAATACCTGCCAAGATTTCAAAAGACGAGTTAGCCAATGCCACCACGACACCTGAACCGGTCAGGTTAGTTTTACGTTTCAGGTAAGAGGCATAGGTCAACATAATCCCGAAACCCACTGAAAGTGAGAAGAAGATGTGACCAAATGCAGCCAGCCAGACTTTATAATTGGTCATGGCTTCCCAGTTTGGGGTAAAGAAGGCATTTAAGCCATCGACTGCACCTGGTAAACGTACCGCCTGAATCACCAGAATCGTGAATAAAATTACCAGTAATGGCATGAAGATTTTATTCGCCAGTTCCACCCCACGGCGTACCCCACCGTAAAGAATCAGCATCACGGCTGCCCAAACGATCACCAGACCAAAGAACAGGACCGGTACAAAACCGAAAGTTAAGCCCTCACCATTTTGCAGGTAGCTATTGAAGAAAAAGGCTTGTGTATCTGTGCCCCATTGCTGTCCAAAGGAATAAATCATATAGCTGCCGGCCCAAGACAGGACGCTGGCATAATAAATCCCGATGATCAGGGTCACCATGACCTGCCACCAACCCAGAGATTCTGCATTCATGAGTTTTTTATAGGCCATCGGTGGTGCTTTGCGGAACTTATGTCCGACTGCATAATCTAAAAATAATAAAGGTAAACCTGCTGCAAAAATCGCAATCAGATAAGGAATCAGGAATGCCCCGCCGCCATTTTCATAGGCAACGTATGGAAAGCGCCAAATATTCCCCAAACCAACGGCAGAGCCAATGGCTGCAATAATAAATCCTGATCGTGCCGACCAATTCTCTCGAGTATCTGTCATAGAACACCTAAACTTTAAACTTCATTCAATACTGCTTATTATGGTTATGTCGCGAGCACTGAAGAAGCATTTCAATTATTTCGGGTGTTTGAATTAGAGTTATACCTTTTGGGCATCGAATTCTAATATACAAACAGGTCAGCTAGCCGGACAGCTTGCTTAAAGTCTGAGCAGAAAGCCGACCTTGTAGATGGTTCAACAATACTGACTTTTTCAAATTTTTTCTGTAATTTCTGCTTAAAACATTCTTTTTTTATAATCTGTTCTTATCAAATGCTCAATAATTCTACGCTGATCCCTTGATTTTATTGGTTATATGTATATAAACTTTTTGGAATATATTGTTTTTAAGTTTTACTACAGTTTTCAAGCAATTTTTCGCTCTTAATTCATCAAGTGTTAAATAGAGATTGAAAAAGTATTTTTATACCTTCCTCGCTTATTTTCTTCTGAATAAAAACAGAGCTGTGTCTTCATTTATTCAGTCTATATTTTCTGCCTACGCTGCTACCTTTTTAAGCAATAAAAAGCAAAATTCCACAACCGGTCTTAATTATGCCGATTGTGGAACAGTACTGATTGATTCGGTCAGCTTAACATTTGATGACAAGCATACGTTCTTCCTGCATGTCACGAATCGCAGACTGAATGCCTTCACGGCCCAGACCGGAATCCTTGACACCGCCATAAGGCATATTATCAACACGGAATGACGGAATATCATTAATGATGACACCACCCACATGCAGATGATCCCAGGCATACATCATCTTCTGCAGATTCTGGGTATAGATGCCGGCTTGCAGACCAAAGCGACTGCTATTAATACAGGCAATCCCTGATTCAAAATCGCTATAAGCTTCAATAATAGCGACCGGACCAAACACTTCATTACGGTAAATTTCCAGTTGATGGTCTACCTTTTCCAACAGGATCGGTTCAAACATCGCACCCTTCACTTCACCACCAGTCAGTACATTGGCACCTTGCGCTACGGCATCTTCCATCCAGCGATGCAAACGTTTAGCTTCAGCTTCCTTGATCATTGGCCCTAGCAAAGTTGTTTCCAGATCGGGATCACCGGCTTTCAGATGTTGTAGTTTCTGAACCAGCTTGTCTTTCAGTTCTTCAAAAATATCCTGATGCACCAGAATACGTTGCACACTGATACACACCTGCCCTGCATGACCATAAGCACCACCAATCAGACGATCAATCAGCTGTTCGCTGAGTTCAGTATCTGGCTCAATCATTACTGCGGCATTCCCACCGAGTTCCAGAGTAACTTTTTTGCGGCCGGCGCGGGCTTTCATATCCCAGCCCACGACATCAGAACCGGTAAAGCTCAATAGTTTAAAACGGTCATCTGTAACCAGTACATCTGCAAGATCGCGTGGACACGGCAGAACTGAGAATGCATTCTTCGGTAAATCAGTTTCTGCCAGAATCTCGGCAATTTTTAAGGCTGAAACCGGAGTCAGACTCGCCGGTTTTAATACAAATGGACAACCTGCAGCAATTGCCGGCGCAATTTTGTGTGCAGTCAGATTTAATGGAAAGTTAAATGGACTAATCAGGGAAACGGCGCCAATCGGTACCTGTTTGACCATGCCCTGATAACCGGAAGCTGCGGCAGTGACTGCCAGAGGCAAAATACGGCCCTGATCCATCTGGGTGACCGCATCTGCCGCAATCTGGAAGGTATTGATCAGACGTTCTACTTCTGCACCGGCTGCTTTACGTGGCTTGCCACCTTCCGCAATCAGGATTTCAGTCAGTTCTTCACGGATTTCATTAAACCGCTTCACACAATGCAGCAGAATTTTCTGTTTCTGGAAAGGTTCCAATGCTGCCATTTCTGCTTCTGCCTGAGTCGCAGACTGAATTGCCTTTTCTAAAGTTTCAGCATCTGCCAGCGCGACACGTGCATAAAGCTCCTGACTATATTTATGTTTGACCTCCAGCCATTCACCCGTTTGTACCGGCTGTCCTGCCACATATAATGGATAGTCTTGATGATGTTGTGCTGCTGTCGATCCCATTATTCTGCCCTTCACATTAGCATATACATTTTAGAAATTACCTATATCATGCACTTACTGATTACGTTTAAGAAGATGTATTTAGGTAACAAAATCGCTCAATTTAAAGAAAGCGTAAGGAAAATTAGAAATGCGTACACAATTATTCACTGCATTATTACTAGGATTAGGACTGAGCAGCATAGGCCATGCCGATGTGATTGGTCTTAAAGCAGATGCCAGCTACTGGAATTTTGACGGTTATAGCCAGTCTGCCAATGCCAGCAAACAGGACCTGGATCGCCAAGGTACAGCACAACTCTCTGTCGCATTTGAACATCCAGTACCACTACTGCCAAATGCCAAAATCAAATATGTGAATCTGGACAGCAATAGCGAACAAAGCACCCCGCTGAATGCTGCCGATATCGAACTTAATAATATCGACTATATTCTGTATTATGAACTGCTGGATACCATTGTGCATGCTGATATCGGTGCTGGTCTGACTAATCTGGATGGTACAGTCAGAAATCTGAATGCAGGTGCCCTGACTCAGTACGATCTAGATGAATACAGTCCATTACTCTATGCTACAGCTGGGGTAAAACTGCCATTTACTGGCATGAGTGCTAAAGCCGAAGCGGTTTACAGTCACGGTAGCGACATTAAAAAGACTGATGTTCAGGCTGAACTGCAATATGACTTTATTGATAACCTGCTGGTCGATGTAGGGGCTAAAGTCGGCTATCGCATCATGAATATTGATGCCGAACAAAATAATGCGCCAGACTTGGAACTAGAATTTAAAGGTCCTTATATCGGCTTAGACATACACTTCTAAATAATATAATGACTTATGGAAATTAGCCTTAACCCTGTAAGCCGAGACGTACAATGATAGATGTCATCGACGTCTATGCCAGTTTTTAGGTTCAGACTATTCTATAAACATACAGAGCAGGAAGCTCAAATACCTAAAAACAAGAAGAATAAAGCAGTGCACCAGGACGTGAGGTACGACAGGAGTTATACCTAAACACGAGATACGAAAAAAGCCCCAACAGGATGTTGGGGCTTTTTTTATCTATAAATTCTTAGCATTGTTTAACAGTTCCGAGCTAAAAATCCAACATTGTAAGAATCGCCTTGTTGTTAATCTGAAAATCCTCACATTTTTTGGGAACAGCAATCATGGTAAAAAAGGTCCTCTTTATTACTTCAAACCAAGGCGTTGAACATGATGAACTGGTCGAGCCTTTAAATTTTCTAAAATCCAAAGGATTTGAAGTGATTCATGCGGCAGAAAAAAATGAAGAGGTGGCAACAGTAAAAGGCGATACTAAAGCTGCTACCTCATATACGCCTGATACCAGTTTTGATCATGTCACGCTGGATGATTATGATCTCTTGGTTGTTCCTGGTGGCACTGTGAATGCAGATACGCTAAGAATCAATGAATCTGCCCAGAAAATCGTGCAGCATTTTGCTGATCAGCATAAACCGATTGCCGCAATCTGTCATGGGCCATGGGTTCTGATTGATGCACAGCGAATTAAGGATAAAAACCTGACCTCGTATAAGAGCATCAAACTGGATCTGGAAAATGCCGGTGGTAAATGGGTCGATGAACAGGTTCATCGCTGCAATACCGGTGACTGGGTGCTAATTACTTCACGTAATCCGGATGATATTCCTGCTTTCAATGACGCCATCTTAAAAGAACTGGAAGGCGATGCTGCCTAAGTTCACACTATAAAAAAGCCTCCAGATGGAGTAATGCCAGTCAGTTAAGCAAATTTTAGTAAAATGTAGTAAAAAAGAGTGTATGTAAATACGCTCATTTTTTTATGTCTTTATCTGAACATTTAGAATCCACTCTTGAACATTCTCTCCCATCAC